>JBBSRD010000005.1:0-27427 GCA_038243415.1 Actinomycetales bacterium
GAGGTTCTCGATGGAGCACACGACGACGACGTTGTCGGCGCCGTCGCGCATCAGCTCGAGCTCGTACTCCTTCCACCCCGTGATCGACTCCTCGAGGAGCACCTCGGTGGTCGGGGAGGTGGCGAGGCCGGCGCCGGCGATGCGCCGCAGCTCACCCTCGTCGTGGGCGAACCCGGAGCCGAGCCCGCCCATGGTGAAGGAGGGCCGCACCACCACGGGGTAGCCGCCGAGCCCCTCGACCTGGGAGACCGCGTTCTCGACGTCGTGCACGATCCCGGAGGCGGCGGAGTCCGCGCCGCAGCGCTGCACGACGCCCTTGAAGGCCTGCCGGTCCTCGGCGAGGCGGATCGCCTCGACGGAGGCACCGATGAGCTCGACGCCGTGGCGCTCCAGCGCCCCGTTCTCGTGGAGCGCGATGCCGGCGTTGAGCGCCGTCTGCCCGCCGAGGGTCGGCAGCAGGGCGTCGGGCTTCTCCTTGGCGATGATCGCCTCGAGGACCTCGGGGGTGATGGGCTCGACGTACGTGGCGTCGGCGAGGTCGGGGTCCGTCATGATCGTCGCGGGGTTGGAGTTCACGAGGACCACGCGGATCCCGCTGGCCCGCAGCACCCGGCAGGCCTGGGTGCCGGAGTAGTCGAACTCGGCGGCCTGGCCGATGACGATCGGCCCGGAGCCGACGACCATGACCGAGGTGATGTCGGTGCGTGCGGGCATCAGGGCGCTCCGGGGCTCTCGTCGACCATCGCGAGGAAGGCGTCGAACAGGTGGTTGGCGTCGTGGGGACCGGCAGCCGCCTCGGGGTGGTATTGGACGGAGAACGCCGGGGCGTCGAGCAGGTGCAGGCCCTCGACGACCCCGTCGTTCAGGGAGACGTGGCTGACCTCGGCGCGCCCGTACGGGGTATCGAAGGGCTGACCGACCTCCGCGTCGACGGCGAAGCCGTGGTTCTGCGCGGTGATCTCGACGCGCCCGGCGGCGCGGTCCATCACCGGCTGGTTGATCCCGCGGTGGCCGAAGGGCAGCTTGTAGGTGCCCAGGCCCAACGCCCTCCCGAGCAGCTGGTTGCCGAAGCAGATCCCGAAGAAGGGGATCCTGCGGTCGAGGACCTCGCGCAGCAGGTCGATCTCCACGTCGGCGGCGCAGGGGTCCCCGGGACCGTTGGAGAAGAACACCGCGTCGGCGCCGGTGGCCTCGACGTCGGAGATGCTCGACGACGACGGGAGCACGTGCACCTCGACGCCGCGCCGGGCCAGCTCGTGGGGGGTGGAGGACTTGATGCCGAGGTCCACGGCGGCCACGACGGCGCGGCGCCGACCCTGCGCGGGGACCACGTACGCCTGCGGCGTGGTGACCTCGGAGGCGAGGTCGGCCCCGACCATCGACGGGGCCTCGCGGACCCGCGCCAGCAGCTCCTCGACCGGAGCGGCCGCGGCCTCCCCGGAGAAGATGCCGACCCGCATGACCCCGCGCGAGCGCAGGTGGCGGGTGAGCATCCGGGTGTCGACGCCGGAGATCCCGACGACGCCCTGGGCGGCCAGCTCCTCGGCGAGCTCGCGCCGCGAGCGCCAGGAGGAGGCCCGGACGGCGGGGTCACGGACGATGAGCCCGGCGACCCAGATCCGGCGGGACTCGTCGTCCTCGTCGTTCCACCCGGTGTTGCCGACGTGCGGGGCCGTCATCATGACGACCTGGCGGTGGTAGCTGGGATCGGTGATCGTCTCCTGGTAGCCGGTCATCGCGGTGCAGAAGACGGCCTCCCCGACGGTGGTGCCCAGCGCGCCGTACGCGGCGCCGTGGGCGGTCGTGCCGTCCTCCAGCACGAGGACCGCGCCCTGGCCGGTCGCCAGGGCGCCGACCTCGACGGGGCTCACGCCGCCACCGGCCCGACCAGCGCGTCGACGGCGCGGACGAGCGCGTCGGCGTCGTGGCGGGAGCGCAGGTGCAGCGCGGTGTCCACGTCGGTCCCTCCCAGCCTCCAGGTGATGACCACGAGCCCTCCTCTTCCTGCGACGAACTTCCCGACCTGCCCGCGCCGGCGCTGCGCGCCGGTCACGTCCTCGCCCGGCAGGAGCAGCGACCGGGCGCCGTCCCGCCTGATGACCACGGCCCCGCCCACGACGCCGACCCCGGCGCCGCTGCGGGCGCCGAGCCCGTGCCCGGCGAGGCGCTCGAACGGGCGTCCGGCGACGACGGTGGAGACGTACACCGCCTCCGCGAGCTCCTCACCCTCAGCGGGTTCGCCCGGCGTCAGCGGCTCGGCGTGCCCGCCCTCGTCCTCGGCGGCGTCCCCGGCAGCGCGGCGTCGGCGCCAGGAGCGGGCCATGAGCGCCCACGCCACGGGGACGAGGACCAGCAGCAGCGACCCGTAGAGGATCCGCAGACCGCCGTCGCTCACCGGGCGCTGGCCCCGGGCGCCGAGCCGGACCCCGAGCCCTGCTCGGGACCGGCGGGCCGCGGGGTGGCGAGCCGACCGCCGAGGACCACGGGGTGGCCGCGCAGCACCGTGGCGACGACGGCACCGGGGAGCTCCATGCCGGCGAAGGGGGTGTTGCGACCACGGCTCGCGTGCTGGGCGGGGTCCACGACGGCGCGGGCCGCGGGGTCCAGGAGCACGAGGTTCGCGGTGGA
Organism: Actinomycetales bacterium; assembly: GCA_038243415.1. Lineage (GTDB taxonomy): Bacteria > Actinomycetota > Actinomycetes > Actinomycetales > Quadrisphaeraceae > CADCUY01. Next base: position 2,629 of record JBBSRD010000005.1, read on the forward strand.
GCCGGCGGCCAGGGGCTCGCCCTGGCCGGCGACGCGGCCGATGGCCGCCGGCGCGGTGGACATCACGCGGGCGAGGCCGGCCCAGTCGAGGTGGCCGGGCTCCACGAGGGCGTGGATCGCGACCGAGAGCGCCGTCTCCAGGCCGGTCATGCCCATCGCGGCGCCGGCCCACTCCCCCTCCTTGGCCTCGGGGGGGTGCGGCGCGTGGTCGGTGGCGACGATGTCGATGGTCCCGTCGGCCACCCCGGCCCGCAGCGCGGCGACGTCGTCGGCGGTGCGCAGCGGGGGGTTGACCTTGAACAGCGGGTCGTAGCCGCGGGCGCGCTCGTGGTCGAGCACGAGGTGGTGGGGGGTGACCTCGGCGGTGACGGCGACCCCGCGGGACCTGCCCCACCGGATGAGCTCGACGGAGCCCGCGGTGGAGACGTGGCAGACGTGCAGGCGGGAGCCGACGTGGTCGGCGAGGAGCATGTCGCGGGCGATGATCGCCTCTTCGGCGACCGCGGGCCACCCCCGCAGCCCGAGGACGGAGGAGACGGTGCCCTCGTGCATCTGCGCGCCGTCGGTCAGGCGCGGCTCCTGGGCGTGCTGGGCGATGACGCCGTCGAAGGCCCTGACGTACTCCAGGGCACGGCGCATCACCAGGGCGTCGTCGACGCAGTGCCCGTCGTCGGAGAAGACCCGCACCCCCGCGGCGGAGTCGGCCATGGCGCCGAGCTCAGCGAGCTGCTTGCCCTCCAGGCCGAGGGTGACGGCGCCGACGGGGCGGACCTCGGTCCAGCCGGCCTCGCGGCCGAGGCGCCACACCTGCTCGACGACGCCCGCGGTGTCGGCCACCGGCGCGGTGTTGGCCATCGCGTGGACGGCGGTGAACCCGCCGCGCGCCGCGGCGCGGGAGCCGGTCAGCACCGTCTCGGCGTCCTCCCGGCCGGGCTCGCGCAGGTGGGTGTGCAGGTCGACGAGACCGGGCAGGGCGATCAGGCCGGCGCCGTCGACCCGAGCGACCTCGCCGTGGTTGCGGCGCAGCCCCTCGAGCACGGCCGCGTCGGCGCCGTGGGCGGGCAGCAGCGCGTCGATCACGGCGTCGATGACGACGAGGTCCACGCGCTCGCCGCCGAGCGGTGCGACGTCGTGGATCACGAGGGCGGTCATGGGGTCTCCGATCCGGCGAGCATGAGGTAGAGGACGGCCATCCGCGTGGAGACGCCGTTGGCGACCTGCTCGACGATCCGCGAGCGCGGTCCGTCGGCGGCGTCCGCGCTGATCTCCAGGCCGCGGTTCATGGGCCCGGGGTGCAGGAGCACAGCGTGCTCGGGCAGCCCCTGCAGGCGGGTCGCGTCCACGCCGTAGCGGCGCGTGTACTCCCGCGCGGAGGGGAAGAAGGAGGCCTGCATGCGCTCGAGCTGGACGCGCAGCACCATCACGGCGTCCACGGGGCCCCTGGTGAGCGCCTCGTCGAGGTCGGTGGAGACCTCGCACGGCCAGGACCCCACGCCGACGGGCAGCAGGGTGGGAGGCGCGACGAGAGTGACGTGGGCCCCGAGGGTGTGCAGGAGCAGGACGTTGGAGCGGGCGACGCGGCTGTGGAGGACGTCGCCGACGATGACCACGCGCACCCCCGCGAGATCGCCCGTGCCGCCCGCCAGGGCCCGGCGCAGGGTGAACGCGTCGAGCAGGGCCTGGGTGGGGTGCTCGTGGGTGCCGTCGCCCGCGTTGAGAACGGCTGCGTCGATCCATCCGGCGGTGGCCAGGCGGTGCGCGGCGCCCGAGGCGGGGTGGCGCACCACCACGGCGTCGGCGCCGATCGCGGCCAGGGTCAGCGCGGTGTCCTTCAGCGACTCCCCCTTCGAGACCGAGGACCCCTTGGCGGAGAACGTGATGACGTCGGCGGACAGGCGCTTCGCGGCGGCCTCGAACGAGAGGCGGGTGCGGGTGGAGTCCTCGTAGAAGAGGTTCACCACGGTGCGCCCGCGCAGGGCGGGGAGCTTGTTGATCTGGCGCCCGGAGGTGGCCGCCATCTGCGCGGCGACGTCGAGCACCTCGATGGCCTCGGCCGCGCTGAGGTCCCCGGCGGAGAGCAGGTGCCTCACGAGCGCGCCCCGTCGTGGTCGGCGGGGATGGTCGTCCCGTCATCGAGCGGCGAGGGCTCGATGACCACGGCGTCGCGGCCGTCGGTCTCGCTCAGCAGCACGCTCACCCGCTCCCCCGCGGCCGTGGGCAGGTTCTTGCCCACGTGGTCCGCGCGGATCGGGAGCTCGCGGTGCCCCCGGTCCACCAGGACGGCGAGGCGGACCGCGCGGGGGCGCCCGAGGTCGGAGAGGGCGTCCAGCGCCGCCCGGACGGTGCGGCCCGAGGACAGCACGTCGTCGACGAGGACCACCACCCGGTCGTCGATGCCCGAGGGCGGCACCTGGGTGGGCGCCGGCGGGCGGGCGGGGTGACGGCGCAGGTCGTCGCGGTGGAGCGTGGCGTCCAGGGAGCCGACGAGGTCGGCCAGGGCCGCGGGGTCCGCCTCGAGGTCGCCGAGGGCCGGCTCGATGGCGGCCAGGCGCTGTCCCAACCTTCTCGCGAGGGGGACGCCGCGGCGGGGGATCCCCAGCAGCAGCAGCCCGGAGGGGCCGTGGTTGCGCTCGAGGACCTCGTGGGCGATCCGGGTCAGGGCCCGGGAGACGTCGTCCGCGCCCAGGACCTCCCGGGCGCTCGGACGTGGTGCTGCGTCGGACATGGTGCGCTCCTTCCCCGTCTCACCGGACGGAGGTTGAAGGATGGTGGGGCGAAAGGTAGCGCAGCCGGGCGGCAGGCTCGCGCCCGTCGGCGACCCGGGCGCAGGAGCGGTGGTGGTCAGTCACCCTCCGTGGTCACTCATGGTGGCGGCACACGACGCCTGGTGACGATCTACGCCCGAGTGCGGGGTTAGGCTTGCGATTATCGTGACGGACGGTGACCCTCTCCAGAGACGCCTGCGGTGGGACCCCACCAGCAGGACACGGGCAGGGATGCAGAGCGGGAGGAGTGACGTGGCCGAGGAGAACTCAAGCTACGCAAAGGCGCTGGGGGGTCGCTTGCGGGCGATCCGCACGCAGCAGGGGCTGAGCCTGCAGGGTGTCGAGCAGCGCAGCGGTGGACAGTGGAAGGCCGTCGTCGTCGGCTCGTACGAGCGCGGCGACCGCGCGGTGACCGTGCAGCGCCTCGCGGAGATCGCCGACTTCTACGGGGTGCCGGTCTCGGCGCTGCTGCCCGACTCGGGGCCCGCCGGCCACGCGGAGCCGCCGCCGAAGCTCGTGCTGGACCTCGAGCGGCTCCAGTCGGTGCCGAGCGAGAAGGCTGGCCCGCTGGCCCGCTACGCGCAGACCATCCAGAGCCAGCGCGGTGACTACAACGGCAAGATCCTGTCGATCCGCGCCGACGACCTCCGGGCGCTCGCGGTGATCTACGACCTGCCCCCGAGCGACCTCGCCGAGGAGCTCATCGGCTGGGGCGTCCTCTCCGCGGAGGCGCGCCGCGCGGTGCGCCCCCACGGCGAGCTCAGCTGAGCGACCGCTCCCGCTGCTCTGCCGCACGAGCCCCGGCGCCTCCCCGCGAGGTGCGCCGGGGCTCGTCGTCGTGCGCCGGCGTCCTCAGCCGCCTCCCGGCGCGCTGACGGGCGCCCTCACCGCCAGGTACAGCGGGGCGCCGGCGGCCAGGAGCACCGCCGAGACGACGAAGACCCACGGCAGGCCCGCCGCGGCGCCCAGCGCGCCGAGCAGCGGGGCGCTGACCAGGCCCCCGAGGCGGCTCGCCAGGGAGTTGATGCTCACCACGGTGGCGCGCCGCGCCGCCTCCACGTTGCGGTGGAGGAGCCCGGAGTGGGCCACGTTCGCGGCGCCGTGGACGAGGTAGGAGCCGACGTAGGCGCTCAGCAGACCCGGCAACCCCGCCACCACGCCCGCCAGCAGCACGGCCCCGCCCTGCACCGCGCGGCTGACCACGGCGGCGGCCACCCAGGACCCGGTGCGCCGGGCCAGCCACGGCGCCGCGCGGGCGCCGACCGCGGAGAGGGACCAGGAGAGCGCAGCGACGAGGGCCAGCACGAGGACGGCCTGCCCGCCGTCACCCAGGAGGTCCACCAGCCGGGGACCGCTGAAGACCTCCACGCCCACCATCCCCGCGCCCCACAGCAGCTCGGTCAGGACGAGGGCGAGCAGCGCCCGCCGGGTCCGCAGGAGCGCGATCGCCGCGACCACGGTGGTGCGGGTCTCGGCCACGGCGGCGCGGGCAGCCCGCAGGCCCGCGCCCACCGCCGGCCGCGACCTCGCCCCTCCCCCGGCTGCTCCCTGCCGCTCCGGACGCCGCTCCTCCAGCAAGAGCGCCACCGCGACGGTGTCGAGCGCCCGCAGCGCGAACGAGACGACGAGCGGCAGGGCGAGGACCGGCAGCGCAGCGGGCTGGGGAGCCAGCGCCAGCGCCCCGGAGAGCAGGGCGCCGACCGCGATGGCGCCGCTGAGGACCACCGAGTGCTGGGAGATCCCGCGCTCGATGTCGGCGCCGGGATCGGCGGCCAGCGCCGCGTCGACGTACCAGGACTCCAGCGGCCCGGAGTCCAGCGCCCGGTCGACCCCCTCGACCGCCCACGCCGCGGCGTAGAGCGTGAAGGTCGTCGCGAAGACCTGCAGGCCGGTCGAGGCCAGGCTGAAGGCCGCGGCCACCAGCAGCAGGGGCCGGCGCCCCAGGACGTCGGACAGCCCCCCGCTGGGCAGCTCGAGGGTGAGGACCACGGCGGCGCCGACGGCGGTGAGCAGCCCGATCTGCGCCAGCGGGATCCCGCGCTGCAGCGTGGCGATGGTGATCAGCGGGACGAGCAGGCCGGTCGGCAACCAGCGCGTGGCCGTGAGGACCAGGAAGCGGCGGCGCACCTGGTCGGCGGTGAGGACCGCCGGAGCGGATGGAGCAGCGGTCACGCCCTCACGCCCGCAGGTCGGGCTCGGGGAAGTCGTAGAGGATCACCGCGACGCGCTCCGCGGCGGGGTCGCCGGGGTCGGTGCCGCCCCGCCAGCGCTCGATGACGGCGTCGATCTCGACGTTCATCGCGGTCAGCTGCTCGGGGGTCAGGTGCAGCGCCCAGTCGCTCATGGTCGCTGCTGAGCGCCACGGCGCCGGCCACTCGCGGCGCTGCTCGGCCCAGTCCTCGGCGCGGCGGTGCGACAGGCGCAGGTAGTGCTCGTGCAGCCAGTCGCTCGCGGCGACGGCGTCCGCGTCGCCGGGGTGGTTCTGCGCGGAGAACGAGTGGCTCTCCTGCGCGGGGCGCCACCAGCGGTCGCGGCCGTCGCCGTGCTCGGGGGCGTCCTCGATGAGGCCCACCTCCGCGAGGCGCCGCAGGTGGTAGCTCGTGGTCCCGGAGTTGGTACCGAGGCGCAGGGCCAGCACCGACGCGGTGGCCGGGCCGCCGGTGCGCAGCGCGCTCAGGAGCCGCGAGCGGATCGGGTGGGCGAGGGTGACCAGCTGCTCGGGCGAGAGGTCGACGTGGCGCCGCCCGCTCCCCCCGGCCGGGCCGGGACGCTGCTGTCGAGAGTCGTCGTCCATGACTGCAGAGTTTATCTGCAGAACTCTTCTGTCAAATCATGGCGGCCGGACGCGTCAACGCCCCGCTCGAGAGATCGAGCGGGGCGTCGACGCGTGGTGCGGGGCCGACGTCAGTCGACGAGGGTCGGCTTCAGCTCCTGCAGGCGGCCGAGGAGGCCGTTGACGAATGTCGGCGACTCGTCCGTGGACAGCTGCTGCGCGAGGGCGACCGCCTCGGCGAGCGCCACGGCGTCGGGGACGTCGTCGTCCCAGAGCAGCTCGTAGGTCGCCATGCGCAGGATGATCCGGTCCACGGCGGGCATCCGCGAGAGCGTCCACCCGTGGGAGTGCTCGGTGAGGAGGTCGTCGATGCGCAGCTGGTGGACCACGACCCCCTCCACGAGGGCGACGGTGAACTCGGGGACGGCGAGCGACGAGGCGCCGCCGTCGGCGATGCGGGCACCGGTGAGGGTCAGGGGGTCGAGACCGCGGGCCTCGGCCTCGAAGAGGATGTCGAGCGCCCGCTTGCGGGCGCGGCTGCGTGCTGGCACGTCAGTTGACGCGGCCGAGGTAGTCCCCGGTGCGGGTGTCCACCTTCACCTTGGTGCCGGTCTCGAGGAAGAGCGGCACGCTGATCTGGTAGCCGGTCTCCACGGTGGCCGGCTTGGTGCCGCCGGTGGAGCGGTCCCCCTGGAGCCCCGGGTCGGTGTGGGTGATCTCCAGGACCACGGACGTGGGGAGCTCGACGTAGAGCGGGGTGCTCTCGTGCATCGCCACGGTGACCTCGTCGGACTCCAGCATGAAGTTGGCCGCGTCGCCCACGGCGCTGGCGGGGACGTTCAGCTGGTCGTAGGTGGAGGAGTCCATGAAGACGTAGTCGTCGCCGTCGTGGTAGAGGAACTGCATGTCGCGCTTGTCGACGGTGGCGGTGTCGATCTTCAGGCCCGCGTTGAACGTGCGGTCGACGGACTTGCCGCCCACCACCTGCTTGAGCTTGGTGCGCACGAAGGCACCGCCCTTGCCGGGCTTGACGTGCTGGAAGTCGATGACGGTCCAGAGCTGCCCGTCGATCCGCAGCACGGTGCCGTTCTTGAGGTCGTTGGTGGTCGCCACGACGGGTCATCCTAGACGCCGGCCCGGGCTGCTCCCTGAGCGGTGAGCAGGAGCTGCACGGCGAGGGGCACGAGGCCCTCCTCGTGGCGCCAGCCGGCGGCCAGGGCGCGCTGGCTGACGGCCTGTCGCGTCACGCCCAGCGCCGCCGCGGCCGCGTCCTGGGTGGCGCCGCCGCGCAGGGCGTCCACGACGTCCCAGCCTGGGCCGGTGCGCCGGCGCGCGGCGTCGGCGAGCACCGCCATGACGGCGTCGGCGTGGGCTGCAGCCGGCTCCCCCTCCCCCCGCACCTGGACGCGCCACGGCGCGGCGCGCGCCCCCCGCGCGGCCTGGGCGGCCAGCACGTGGGCGCTGCGGTGCCCGGCGCCGATCCCCACGGCCAGGCCTCCGGCGCGCACGGCCTCCAGGCTCAGGACGACGACGCGCCGGGGGTCGTCGTGCTCGGTGACGTCGCCGTCCGCCTCAGCGGCCCGGCCCAGGGGCCGCATCATGATCACCAGCATCGGGCAAGGGTGGAGCCTGGCAGAGCGCGGGTCAAGCGGGGGGTGGCCTCAGAGGCTGATGGTCCTCGACGTGGACTTCTCCGCGCTGATCTCCGCGTAGGCGCCGACGAGCATCGACGGGTCGGGGCCCTCGAGGCGCCCGGGCCGAGCGAGCCCGTCGAGCACGACGAACCGCAGCACGTCCCCGCGGGTCTTCTTGTCCCGCCCCATGGCCTCGAGGAGCTGGGGCCAGCGGTCCCCGCGGTAGGTCAGGGGCAGACCGAGCGAGCCGAGCACCGAGCGGTGGCGGTCGACGACCGCCGGGTCCAGGCGCCCGGCGAGCTGGGCGAGCTCGGCCACGAAGACCATCCCGACGCTCACCGCCGCACCGTGGCGCCACGAGTAGCGCTCGACGAGCTCGATGGCGTGCGCCAGGGTGTGCCCGTAGTTGAGGAACTCCCGCGGGCCGGCCTCCTTCAAGTCCCTGGAGACGACGTCGGCCTTCACCGCGATCGAGCGCTCGACCAGCTCGCGCAGCACCGGTGAGGTCGGGTCGGTGGCTGCCGAGGGGTCGGCCTCGATGAGGTCGAGGATCCCGGGGTCGGCGATGAAGCCGCACTTGACCACCTCGGCCATCCCCGAGACGAGGTCGTGGCGGGGCAGGGTGGCGAGGGTGTCGAGGTCGGCGACGACACCGGCGGGCGGGTGGAAGGCCCCGACGAGGTTCTTGCCCTCGGAGGTGTTGAGCCCCGTCTTGCCCCCGACGGCCGCGTCCACCATCGCCAGCAGCGTCGTCGGGACCTGCACCACGGGCACCCCGCGCAGCCAGGTGGCAGCGACGAACCCGGCGAGGTCGGTGACCGCTCCCCCGCCGACACCCACGACGACGTCGGTGCGGGTGAACGACGCCTGCCCCAGCACGCCCCAGCAGAAGGCGGCGACCTGCGCGTTCTTGGCCTCCTCGCCGTCGGGCACCTCGGCGGCGACCGCCTCGTAGCCGGCGCCGGCCAGCTCGGTGCGGACCGCCTCGCCCGTGGTGCGCAGGGCCCGCGGATGGATCACGAGGACCCGGGCGGCGCGCTGGCCGACGAGGGCGGCGATCTCCCCGAGGAGGCCGCGCCCGACGAGCACGTCGTAGGGGGCGTCGCCGCCGACGGTGGTGCGGGTGGTGGTCTCGGGAGCGTCGCTGGGCACGGCGCTCACGCTAGCCCGCGGGTGGTCGGGCGGCCCAGCCTCGTGCGCCGACCCGTCAACCGGCGCCCCACAGCGCCTCGGCCGCGGCCCGGGTGCTGACGGCGGCCGCCGAGCGGGCCGCGACCACCGCTGCGCCGGGGAGCGCGAGGTCGGCGTCCTCGGGCATCCCCAGGCAGACGAGCACCGCCGTGGGCGCCGCGGCGAGGAGCGCCCGCACCCAGGCGGCCTGCTCGGGGACCAGCCGGGCGTCGCGCACCGCCAGCACGAGGGTCCGTCCGTCGCCGGCGCAGGTCGCTGCGAGCGCCGCGGGGTCGGGCAGGGCGTCGCCACGAGCGGTCACCGCGTCCACGTCGACGCCGAGCGCCTCCAGCGGGTCGACGAGCGACCAGCGGGTGGCGCCGACGGCCAGGGTGGTGGTGGCGCGCAGCTCGACGACCCGCAGCCCGGCGCACCGCTGCGCAGCGCTCAGCACCGCTGGGCCGCGGGTGGTCGTGGCCGTCCGGGCGACCCGCAGCCCGAGCGACGCCGCATCGTCGTCAGCCGCGCTGTGGACCGGAGCGGCCCTCGGCACCGCGGCCTCGCGCAGGGCGGCAGCCGCGGCGACCAGCGCGTCGACCCGCGCCGCGGCGTCCTCCAGCCGTACCCGGGGAAGGGAGCCGTCACCGACCCCGGCGACGATCGCTGCGACGGCGCCGGCCAGGCGGGCCTCGCCGCCGTCGTCTCCGAGCCCGGGGCCGGTGAGCAGCAGGTCCGCGCCGACCGCCAGGGAGCGGACGGCCGCGCCGCCGATGCCGTGCGGAGCCGCGACGGCAGCCATGTCGAGGGCGTCGGTGACGATCGCGCCCGTGAAGCCCAGCTCGCCCCGGAGCAGCCCGACCAGGTGCGCGGTGCTGAGGGTCGCCGGGGCGTCGTCGAGCGGGGGCCCCAGCACTGGGCCCGTCATGACCGCGAGGGCGCCGGCGTCGATCGCGGCGGCGAACGGCGGCAGGTCGCGGGCCCGCAGCGTCTCGCGGTCGACGTCGAGCAGCGCCGGACCCAGGTGGGAGTCCGAGGTGGTCGCGCCGTGGCCGGGGAAGTGCTTGGGCACCGCCAGCACCCCGCCGGCGTGCAGGCCCCGCACCAGGGCGGCGCCGTGGCGGGCGACGGCGCCGGGGTCCGCGCCGAAGGAGCGGGTGCCGATGACGGGGTTGGCGGGGTCGCTGCCCACGTCGACCGACGGCGCGAGGTTGACGGTCATGCCCGCCGCGCGCAGGTCGGCCGCGAGCGCGGCACCCACGCCTCGGGTCGCCGCCTCGTCGTCGGCGTGGCCCAGCGCGAGGTTCCCCGGGAAGGAGGAGCCGGCTCCCTGCTCCAGGCGGGTGACGTCGCCGCCCTCCTCGTCCACGGCCACCAGGGCGCTCGGCCAGCGACGACCGATCTCGCGTCCCAGGTCCGCGATCGCGGTGTTGTTGCCGTAGAGCACGACGCCCGGGAGCCCGTCGTCCAAGGCCTGCGCGATCCATCCCGGCAGCTGGTCCCCGGCGAACCCCGGCCAGAGGCAGCGCAGCGCGAGCGCCGTCGTGCCGGCCGGCTCTCTCATGCGGTCAGCAGCGCGATGACGTCCGCGGCGACCTGGCGGGGCCAGCGGCCGTCGGTGTCGACGACGGCGGTGGCGACCTCCGCGTAGAGCGGGGCCCGCGCGAGGGCCAGCGCCGTCCACGCGCCGCGGGCGTCCCCAGCGAGCAGCGGGCGCCCCTCGCCGCCGCGCAGGCGTCGGGAGACGGAGCGCCAGGTCACCTCGAGGCGCACCACGGGCACCCCGGCCTCGCCCACCTCGCGGAGCGCGCAGCGGCTCGCCTCGTCCATCACCGCTCCCCCGCCCAGGGAGACGACGGCGCCGGTCACGGTCAGAGCGTCGGCGACGGCGGCCCGCTCGAGATCGCGGAAGGCGGCCTCGCCGTCGGCAGCGAAGATCTCGGGGACGCTGCGCCCGTCCAGCGCGACGACGGCCGCGTCGGTGTCGATGACGGCGGCTCCCGCAGAGCGGGCCACGCGCGCGGCCACCGCGCTCTTGCCGGCCCCCGCCGGGCCCACGAGCACGAGCAGCGGGCGCCCCGGCACGGGGACGGCCCGCCCCGAGGCGGGCGGCGCCGGCGCCGGCCGCGGGGTGGGCGGGTGCCGGCGGCTCGAGGAGGGTCGCCGGCCTCTGGAGGCCACGATCAGCCGGTCAGGGGCGCAGCGCGCGCACGTCGGCCACGTCGCCGCCGGCGTTCTCCGCGTCGGCAGCGACGACGCCCTCGCGCAGGCGCACGGGGATCGACTCGAGGTAGGTGCGCACGTTGCGGGCGGTCTCGGCGACGGAGTCGCCCCCGAACTTCTCGAGGAGCGCGTCTGCGAGCACCAGCGCCACCGCGGCCTCGGCGACCACCCCGGAGGCGGGGACGGCGCACACGTCGGAGCGCTGGTGGTGGGCGGTGGTGGCCTCACCGGTGGTCACGTCCACGGTGGCCAGCGCCCGCGGGACGGTGGCGATGGGCTTCATCGCCGCGCGGACCCGCAGCACCTCGCCGGTGGACATGCCGCCCTCGGTGCCGCCGGCGCGGTGGGTGCGCCGGCGCAGCGCGCCGTCGGGGCCGGCCACGATCTCGTCGTGCGCGTCGGAGCCGCGACGGCGCGCGGTGGCGAAACCGTCGCCGACCTCGACGCCTTTGATGGCCTGGATGCTCATGAGCGCCCCGGCGAGGCGCCCGTCGAGGCGACGGTCGCCGTGCACGTAGCTGCCGAGGCCCGGCGGGAGGTCGTGGGCGAGGACCTCGACGACGCCGCCGAGGGTCTCCCCCGCCGAGTGGGCGTCGTCGACCTCGGCCACCATCGCGGCTGACGTCCCAGGGTGGTGGCAGCGCAGCGGGTCGCGGTCGAGGGCCTCGACGTCGTCGGGGCTGGGCAGCGGGGAGCCCTCGGGAACCTCGACGGGGCCGATGGACACGGTGTGGCTGACCAGGCGCGCGCCGGCGGCCTGCTCGAGGATCGCGGCCGCGACCACGCCGAGCGCGACCCGGGTGGCCGTCTCGCGGGCGCTCGCGCGCTCGAGGACGGGCCGGGCCTCGTCGAAGCCGTACTTCTGCATCCCCGTGAGGTCGGCGTGGCCCGGGCGCGGGCGCGTCAGGGCGGCGCCGCGCCCCGTGGCGGACAGCTCGGAGGCGTCCACGGGGTCCGCGGACATGACCGTCTCCCACTTGGGCCACTCGGTGTTGGCGATCTCGATCGCCACCGGGCCGCCCTGGGTGAGGCCGTGGCGCACCCCGCCGAGGATGCGGACGGCGTCGGCCTCGAACTTCATCCGGGCACCGCGCCCGTAACCCAGGCGTCGGCGGGCGAGCGCCGCGGAGATGTCGTCGCTGGTGAGCTCGACCCCCGCTGGCACCCCCTCGACGATGCCGAGGAGGGCGGGGCCGTGGGACTCTCCGGCGGTCAGCCAGCGCAGCGTGCTCACGGCCCCGATCCTGTCATGGGAGCGCTCAGGGGGTCGGCGGCGGCGGGGTGCCCGGGCGCGACACGGTGGTGTTGTTCGGGTAGTACGGGAACGGGTAAGGCCCCCGGCCCGTGTCGAGCCGGAAGGGCTGCTTCCAGTCGACGGTGCGGTACTCCCCAGTCGCACCGATCCCCGCGACCACGGCGGCGAGCCCACCGCGTGCCTCGACGCCGCGCCAGTAGCGCAGCCCGTAGCTGTCCGCGGGGCGGCGCAGCATGAGCCGGTAGACACGGTCGATGCGGTGGTTCGTCGCCTCGGTGGTGGTCCACAGGTCGTTGACGCCCTGGGCGACGCCGACGCGAGAGAGATGGTTCGCCCACCAGCCCCGCTCACCGCGGGTCGAGTCGTGGGCGTAGCGCCCGAGGACGGTGACGTAGAGGTCCTGCACGTACCGGTCACGCCCCTCGGCGGAGGAACCCCAGCGGTTGACCATCTCCGGGGACGAGAGGATCGCGCGGTCCACGGCCTCGAGGCTCGAGCGGCCGGCGAGGACCTCCCCCACCCAGTAGCGAGAACCCGGGTCGGCGCGGCGGTGCAGCACCTCGCGGTAGGTGGCGTCGACGTGGTCGCGGACGTGCTCGGGGCTCAGCACCAGCTCGGCGATGACGTCCTGGGAGCTGGCACCGCGCTGCAGCGCGTCCACCCACCCGGCGCGGCCCACGTCGTCGGCGGCGTTCGCCGGACCACGGCCCAGCACCGAGACGTACCAGGACTGGACGAGGTCGTCATCGCTGGTGATGGGGATCGCCAGAGGATCCTGGGCGAGCGCAGCGGGTGCTCCGGACGCGAGGGTCGCCACGGCCAGGACGCCAGCGAGGACGACGTTCCGGGCCCGGGCCCGGCGGGGACGACGGTGCGACGGGGTCGAGCTGGGCATCACAGGTCTCCCTGGTTCACGAGCGGGTCGGTGAGCTGGTAGCAGCGCTCTCGCACGGCGGTGCGGGCGAGGAGGATCGACGACTCGTCGACGATCGGACGGGTGCCGACGAACGGGGCTCCGCCGGTGGAGTTCTCCAGCGGATCGGCGAGAACGAGGTCCCGGACGCCCTGGCCGTTCACGAGCTGGGTCCGCACGGAGGCGGTCGCCCGCTCCCACGACTGCAGCGGCTGGCGCAGCTGAGCCACCGAGGTGGTCCTGGCGAGGTCGCCGACGCCCGTGGTCACGGGACCGATGCGGTGGCCGGCCATGGTGTGCGTGGTGCTGGCGTCCTTCATGGCCTCGCGGTAGCTCTTCCACAGGTCGTCGCCGGCCTTGCAGGTGGCCACCGCGTCAGGCTTGGCGGGGGTTGCGGGGGGCGCCAGCGTGGTGCCGGAACCCTGGTTCGACGGACCCTGGTTGGACGAACCCTGGTTGGACGAACCCTGGTTGCCGGAGCCGGAGCCGCTGTTGCCCGAGCCGCTTCCTGAGCCCGACGAGGACCCGCTGGAGCCCGAGGACGAGCCGGCCGACGAGGAGCCTCCGCCGCTGGTCCCGCCGAGGGAGGGGGTCGGGCCGCCGCTGGAGCCGTCGTGCCCGCTGCTGTAGCTCCCGCCATCGCCGGAGGAGCCACCCAGGCCCGACGCCGTACCGGTGCCCCCGGTGCCGGTGCCGATGCCGGTGCCGGTGCCGGTGCCGGTGCCGGTGCCGGTCGAGGTGTCCCGCACGAGCGGGTCGAACGGGTTGCGCTGGGCAGAGACCGGGAAGGTCTCGGGCGCCGCCAGCGAGGGCTCCGGCTCCGGGGTCGCGGTGGTCGGCGGCGGGGACGCTGCCTCGAAGCCGGCGTCGTCGGCGGCCGGGCCGCCGGTGAGGACCGCGGTGAGCCCTCCCGCGAGGAGCAGGCCGGCGGCGATGGGGACGCCGAGGCGGACCAGCGGCGAGCGCCTCGCGGCGGCGGCGTTCGCGCCGGCGGTGGCGTCCTGCGCGGGGCCGCCGGGGTCCTGCGCAGGTGGCGGCGTCGTACCGAAGGGCTGGGAGCTCATGGCGTCCTCCTGCGGGGGAGCGGGCCGATGGTGCGCGGACGGGTGAGGAATCCGAGGCGGCGCTCGGGCGCCGGACGCGGCATCACGTCAGTGCCGCCGGGGGCGCGTCCGGCGCGCCGGCGGGAGCCGGTACGCCCGGTGTCGGCTGCGGGTCACCGGCCGGCGGCGCGGTCTCAAACTGGCCGGGACCCTCCGGAGCGATCGGCGCGGGCACCCCCGGGGCCGGGGTGGCCAGCGGCGTGGTGGCGTCCGGTGCGGGCACCGTCGGCAGCACCGTCGGGCTCTCCTCGAGGGTCGAGGGGCGGGCGAAGACGTCAGCGGTGATGGTCAGCGTCACGTCGCCGGCCATGGTGACGGGCCGTCCACCGGAGGCATCCCCGCCGTCCTCCGCCGTGACCGACAGGTCTCGCACCAGGTAGGCGCGGGGCATCTCGGTCTGCAGGAGCCTGAGGAAGCTCTGCGCGTCGAAGAACTCTCCGATGACGGTGGTGGTGATGGGGATGGCGGTCGTCGTCGGACCGGCCGGGGTGCTCGGCGCGGCAGCGTCCGGCGATGCAGGCTCTTCACCCTCGACCGGTGCTGGCGCGGTCTCGCCGCCCTCGGCCGGTGCGGGACCCGGTGCTGCAGCCGCTGCTGCAGCGGCTGGGTCCACGACCGGTGCGGGCGTACCGGGGGTGACGGACATCAGCGTGAGGCCGGACTGCCTGGCGTACTGGCTGATGTCGCGCAGCAGGGTCGGCAGCGCCACGTCGGAGGGAAGGGCCTCCTGGAGCCCCTCGAGCTTTTGCTGCTCCGTGGGGAGGCTGGCGAACTGGCGCCGGAGCTCGGCCGTCCTCGCCTGCAGCGCCGCGTTCTGCTGCTCCACGGACACCGTCTCGTCGCGAAGCTCTGCCGCCTCGGCGCGGACAGGTCCGATGAGGAGGAACCACGAGGCCACCAGCAGCAGGAGGGCCACCACGACGGTGCCCGCGACCCAGGCACGGGCGCTCAGGTGAGTCATCACTTCTCCGTCTTCTTCGCATAGCGGTTCGAGCGCGCGTCCTGCGCCATGGACGCCGACGACTCGAAGGTGATGACCGGGGTCTCGTCGACCGCGGTGCGCGTCAGCGACGAGGCGTAGGCGCCCCGCAGGCCGGGCATCGCGTCGAGCGTCTCGAGCCATGTCGGGACCTGGTTCTCGCTCTGGGACGAGCCGCCGATGGTCAGGGACGCCAGGTCGAGGCCGTCAGGCATCGTCACTGCCGCGGTGGCGGGGTCCACGGCCGCCTCGGTCGCCGGGTCGGCCACGGTCGCCGACCAGGAGGTCAGCCACAGGCCCGGAGGCGCTGCGACGGCGAGATCTGCCACGTACTGGTACCAGGCGACGTCGTCGGTCATGACCGTCTCGAGCGCCGCGTCGATGGCGTCCACCTCGGCGTACACCTTGGGGGCCTGGGCGTACCGGGCCTGCTCGGCCATCAGCTGGTCCGTCTGCGCCCGGGCGGCCGCGAGGTCCTCGCGGGCCACGGCGCGCTCACCCGCCACCAGCGCGTAGGCGATGACGATCAGCACCACCACCGCGATCAGGGCGAGGAGGCCGCGGCGCTGGGCGCGCTGGACGCGGCGGGCGGCGAGGACCTCCTTCGGCACGAGGTTGACGCGCGGGCCGGTCCCCGGGGCGAACGGCACGCGGGCGAAGAGCCCGACCATGTCGTCGTCGTCGTGCTCGAGGACCATCGTGGAGGTCTCGGCGCCGAGGAGCGGCGAGCCCGCGAAGGGGTGGGGCGCCTCGTCGCCGGTGGCATCGTCCGAGAAGGATCCCGTCCACCCGCTCATGCCGCTCCCAGCGCCAGGCCGACGGCGGCCGCGGTGCCCGCGGAGATCCGGTCCAGCTCGACGACGTCCCTGCCGACCTTGCCGGTCGACATCCCCTCGAGGGGGTCGCCGAGGTGCACGGGGAGGTCGGCCTCGCGGGAGAGCTGTTCGGCGAACCCGCCCAGCAGCGAGCCCCCGCCGCACAGGACCACGCGGTCCACGAGCTGGTCGGGGAAGGTGGTGGCGTAGTACTCCAGCGACCCGACCAGCTCGTCGAGCAGGTCCCGGGCGCCCTCGGCGACGGCGCGGGACACGTCGTCGTCGGAACCGGGGTCGAGGACCGCGTCCATCTTGAGCTCCTCGGCCTCCTCGGCGTCGACGCCCAGCGCCTCGGAGACCGCGTCGGTGACGTCGTCGCCGCCGCGCGCGAGGATGCGCACGAAGCGCGGCAGCCCGCCGGAGTGGACGATGACGGTGGTCACCTGCGCGCCCACGTCGACGAGGGCCTCCGCAGCGGCGCGCCCCTGACGGGCCTCGCCGATGGAGCGCAGCACCGCGAAGGGCGTGAGGTCGACGGAGTCCACGCGCAGCCCGGCGGCCTCGACGGCGCGGACGGCGGTGAGGACCATGTCGCGGGCGGCAGCGACCAGCAGGCCGCGGTGGGTGCTCACGCCGGTGGGGGCGGTGAAGGTCTCGGTGGGGTGGAAGTCCAGCACGGAGGTCTCGACGGCCATGGGCAGCTGGTCGGCCACCTGGAAGGGCAGGCCGCGCACCATCTCGGCGTCGGACATCACGGGCACCTCGACGGGGCGCACCAGCACCCGGGCGTTGGCGACCCCGAGGATGACGTGCTTGGAGTCGAAGCGGTTCTCGCGCCACAGCGTCTTGATGGCCGCGGTGACCGCGGCCGGGTCGACGACCTCGCCGCCGATGACGGCGCCTGGGGGCAGGGGGGCGTAGCCGAAGCGGCGGAGCACCGTCCCCTGGCGACCCGGCGCCAGCTGCGCGGCGCGCACGCCGCCGGCCCCGATGTCGAGGCCGATCGCTCGAGCTGACCCCATGGTCGCTCCTCCTTCGGGAAGGGCAGCCCGGTTGGCTGCTCAGTGATCGTTCGGCCGTTCGTGGCCGGGGCTTGAGCCGTCCGGGTGCAGCGGCTCTCCCGAGGCGTGACTCCGTGGCTCGGAGGGGTGCCTCCTCAGCGCAGGACGAGACCCAGATAGGCGTCGACGGCGGCCGGTCCCACCCAGAGCCCCAGGCCGGCGCCGGCGAGCATGAAGGGCCCGAAGGGCAGGTGGCTCTTCCTCCCCGCCCGCTTGGTCGCCATGAGCGCGACGCCCACCACCCCACCGAGGAGGAAGGCGGCGAAGGTGCCGACGGCCAGCGCGGAGAGGCTCGCGTAGCCGAGGTGGAGGCCGAGCACGCCGGCGAGCTTCACGTCCCCGAAACCCATGCCGCCGGGCTTGGCGACGGCGAGCAGGAAGTACAGGCCGTACAGGGCCGCCATGGCGACGGCGGCCCGGAGCAGCGATCCCCAGTCCCCCGTCGCCGCCGAGGCCAGCGCCAGCAGCGCGGCGCTGACCGGGTAGGCGGGAAGGACGATGGCGTCCGGCAAGCGGTGGTGCTCGACGTCGATGAGGGCCAGCGCCACGGCGATGGCGGCGAGGAACAGGTGCGCGGGCAGCACCCAGCTCGGACCGGTGAGCCCGGTGACGAGGGCGAACAGCGCCGCGGTGCCCGCCTCGACGAGGGGGTAGCGGGCGCTGATCCGCGCCGAGCAGTCACGGCACCTCCCCCGCAGCACGAGCCAGCCGAGGACCGGCACGTTGTCGCGGGAGCGGATGCCCGCCCCGCAGGACGGGCAGGCGCTCGCCGGCCGCACCACCGAGACGCCTGCGGGCACCCGGTGGACGACGACGTTGAGGAAGGACCCGACGGCGGCGCCCACGAGGGCGGCGAGGACGGTGAGGAGCACGGTCACCGGCTCAGCCGTCGGTGAGGCGCTGGACGGTCCACGGTGCGTCCTCCGGGGTGAGGAAGTACGGCGGCGGCAGGTTCTTCAGCCGCTCGTCGTAGACGTAGTCCTTCGTGTAGCCCCGGCCGTTGCTCTGACCCACGGGACCGCGGAACTTCTGGGCGATGACGCCGTTCACGGTGAGCAGCGGGCTCTCGGTGCCGCCCTTGTCCCAGTTCTGGACGAGAAAGCTCCGGTTCAGCGAGAGGATGCCGGCGTCGATGCGCCGCACGCGCTTTCCGCCGACGTCATTCCCGGAGCTTCCTCCGGGCTCGACAGGGTGGTACACCCACACGTAGTTGTTGGGGATGAGACCGAGCACGTCATCACCGCCGACCCCGCCGGCGTACTTCAGGTCACCGGTGATGACGACGTCGTTCTCCGCAGCCACCGTGGTCTGGCCGTTCAACGAGCCCGAGACGTAGGCGTTGCCGGCCTTGCAGTCGTAGACCGTGGTCGTCCCTCCGATCGAGGCACCCTTGTCCTCGTTGCGGTACGGCAGCCCCACCGTCCCGCACGCGGTGGTCGATCGGACGTAGACCACCGGAGGGATGGGCGTGATCGTCTGCTTCTGCGCTCGTCGAGAGACGTCCAGGCAGCTCGACGACGTGGTCGACGTGGTCCCCGGGCTCCACACCTCTATCGAGGTGCCCTTGAGCTCGATGGAGGTCTCGCCGCTGTACAAGCATCCCTCACCGGCCTCTTCGGACTTCTCGCGCAGCTTGATGTTGCTCCGCAGGGGAGGCAGCGGCGGTGCGTAGTAGGGCGCCGTCCCCCGAGGGGTGAAGCTTCCACGCCACGGCTTGCCGGCTGTCCACGAGGGGTTGCCCGCCTTCGGCCAGCTGGTCTCCACCTTGGGGTTCAGGAAGGTGGCGTTCCCGCCCAGGAGGATGGCGTCGTTCGTGTGCAAGGGGCCGGTGATGACGTCTTTGGCCGAGAACTGGATGTCGGTACAGCCGAGCGTGTATGACTTCTTCTCATAGACGAAGGTGTTGCTGTGCCGGCCGGTCTGACCGTTCTCGTCGTAGTAGTGCTGCGAGCAGTGGTGCAGGTACGCGTCGCGGTTGGCAGCAGTCTGGTCGTCGGCGAGAAGGAGCGGATCGATCGCCTCGACGTCGGTGAAGTACAGGAACTTCAAGTACCCGTCCTGACCGTACGACGCCGTCAGCGACCGGTTCTGGCCGCTGGCGGTACCGGTGACACGCACCCGGATGAGCCCGTTGCGTGCGGTGGTCGTCGGCTTCGTGAGCACTCGGTAGCGGTAGAACGAGTCGGTGGTGCCCGGCACGGTCGCGCCGCGAGGGTCGCGCCCGTCGGTGAAGGGATCCCCGTCCGCCTTCTGCGTGAACGCCCTGTTGGTCCCGTCGACCGCGGCGTAGTAGGTCGGTCGGCCGTTGAGACGGCTGGTGTACTCGTCGACGCCGGCTTGGGCCGCTGCCAACGCGGCCTTGGCGTCGGCGGTGGTGCGGTTCGACGGCGTCGACTGCACCACGAAGGCCAGCGCCGCGAGGGCGAACGCGGTGAGGACCAGCATGCTCAGCAGCACGGTCGGGAGGGCGATCCCCTCGTCGCCACGGGCGCCCGGCGCTCTCGGGACGAACCGGCGGATCAGCATGACGACTCTCCTACGGTGCAGACGTTGGGGAGGCTCACCCGCGTGGTGGCCGCGGTGGTCGCCCTCTGGTCGCCGCGGGTCGACGTGACGCTGACGGCGATCCGGACGGAGCGGACGTCTGCGGCCGAAGCAGCGACGTCCTCACCGGTGCCAGAAGCGAGGTAGGTGAAGAGCGGACGTCCGTCGGAGTTGATGACGCCGTAGGCGAGGCCCCGGGTCCTGGCCCCGGCGGAGGGATACGTGCCGACCCCGTTCGAGCTGGTGCCAGGGGTGAGGGTCTCCTGGACGCACTGGGTGGCGCGACCGTCACGGGTGACGCTGACGATGCGGTAGTCCACCTTCGTGTAGTTCACGTCCTGCTCACCGGGCGCCGCGCCGCCGAGCGCGCCGCCGGCGATGCTGGCGTACAGCGTGGACCTGTCCGCGGCCAGAGGGGCGATGAACGCAGCGGTGATGGTGTCCGGCGGCGCGGCGACCCGCACGCGACGGGCGATGGTGTCGACGACGAGGCGTGCGTCGGCGGTGGCGTCGACCTTCGCGCTGATCCGCGACGTGGTCCGGAGGTCAGAGAGGAACACCCCGGCGAGGACGGCGAGGAGCACGGAGGTCAGGGCCATCGCGACGAGCAGCTCGACCAGGCCGAAACCGCCCTCCTCCTGCCGGCGGGCAGCGTTCATGCCCTCACCACGGACGTCCTGCCCGCAGTCAGGGTGAAGGTCTGGCCCTGGCTGCCCGTGCCCCGCGGATCGGTCACCTGGACCGTCCACGTTCCCTGGGGCAGGGAGATGCCCAGGTTCCCGGTGCTGGGGACCGTGCCGAAGGTCAGCGTGGTCTTGGCGCAGCGGGCGTCTGCGGCATGGGTGGCGGACACGGTCCAGCCCGTGAAGGGCGAGCTCCCGGCGCTCGAGGAGACGAGCTCCAAGGATGCGAGAGCCACCGCGACGCTCCCGGGGGCTCCCGGCGCGAGGTCGACGGCTGCGACGTCGTCGGGGCGAGAGTCCGCGCACACGCCGGCCCACACCTGATAGTTGGCGGGAAAGAGCGGTGAGAGCGCGAGCGGACCCTGAGGTGGACCGGTGACGCAGTGGCCCGGGACCGGGGACCCGGTGCACAGGGCTGCCGGTCGCGGGCCCGCAGGGACGGCGAGCGCGTATCCCAGGCTGACCGCCATCGCGGGGGCGTCAGGGAGGCGGAAACCGGTCGGAACGGACTTCCACGTGACGGCGAGGCGGCCCGGCCTGTCGTACTGGAGGAGCTCTCGGCTGATCTTGGACGCCGTGACCGTGAGCGCGGACGGGCTGACGTACCGCTGCTGACCGTCGATGCCCACGTAGCCGGCAGCGTCGACGACGCTGAGGTAGCTGCCCGGCGCGACGTTGGTGAAGACCGCGCATCCTTGCTCGTCGGTCGTCGACGTCGCCCCGGAGTCGAGGGAGACGAGGACGTTCTTCACCGGAGCAGCCGCGGCGTCCACGACCATCACCGCCGCGATCCCCTTGTTCAGCGCCGCCTTCCCCAGCCCGACGGCGACGACCGTGTCGCTGCGCACCGGTTCGACCGAGCCCATGTCCGGCCAGGTCACGGAGACGCTGATGCGCTTGAAGGAGGGCGTGTCGGACGTGGAGTCGCAGATGTTCTGCTTCCGGTCACCGGCGTAGTAGGCGGCCGTCTGGCGCACCGCGTACGTGGTCCCATCGAGGGTGGTGCCCGAGGAGGCGGGAGCGGTCACTCCGTCGGGGATCTCGTCGGCGCGCTGGCTGCGCACGGCTTCGATCTGCTGCGCGGCGAGGTTCGCCGCCTGGACCCGCTGGGCGTTGGAGCGCACCCCCCCGAGGGAGGTGACCAGCACGGCGAGCACCGCGACCGTGAGGATCGCGAAGAGAGTCATCGCCACGACGACCTCGATGAGGGAGAACCCGGCGTCGTCGCCGGTCTCAGGGCTGCTAGCCACGGGTACCTCCTTCGAGCTCTGGGGTGACGGTTCGGTAGATCATCGGCGGTCGAGAGGTCGAACTTGAGCAGCACGGTCCACCGGCTGCCACTGCCGAAGGGGCGGTCACCGCAGTGTGCGGCGACCGCCCCTTCGGGCCCTACGGGTTGGTCAGCAGACGGCGTTACGCAGGCCCGCCGCGGCCGAATACGAGACGACCGGGTTCTGGCCGTTGTCGTACGCCAGCTGGACACACCAGTTCTGGTTGGTGATTCCAGCGCCCTTGGTGATCACGGGGTTGGTCACACTGACACGGCCCAGATCGGTCTTCTTCGTGCCGATCGTCATCTCGTAGCGGGGATTGGCACCAGTGGTGGGTGCGACGTCCGGAGGCAGCCCGGCGTTATCCACGTAGTAGGTAGCGATCTCCTTGCCGATCGTCGAGATGTCCGACTTCGCTGCGGTGTCCTGTGCCTTGGCGCGCTGTGACAGGAACACCGGCACGGCGATGGCCGCGAGGATGCCGATGATGATCATCACGACGAGGAGCTCGATCAGGGTAAAGCCCTGGTCCTTGTCCTTCATCGACTTCTGGATACGAGCGATCATCTGCCGCTCCCCTTTCTAGAGGTGATGGGGTCGAGCTGGTGGGAGGGCCCGATCGCCCGGTGACTCTCACTTCATCGGCCGCGTAATCAGCGACCTTGAGCCATGATCCGCAGGAAGTCCTGGACCGGCCGGGTCACCTACTCGATGAGGTCGAAGACCCCGAAGATGGGCATGTAGAGGGCGACGATCATGCCGCCGATCACGGTCCCGAGGACGGCGATCATCAGCGGCTCGATGAGCGACGTGAGGGCCTCGGTGGTCGCCTCGACCTCCTGGTCGTAGAAGTCGGCGATCTTCTCGAGCATGGTGTCCATGGCGCCGGTGTCCTCCCCGACGCTGAGCATCTGCACGAGCATCGGCGGGAAGACCTTGTGCTGGGCGAGCGGCGCCGCCACGGACTCACCGCGGCGCACCGAGTTCTGCACGTCCACCGTGGCTCGTTCCAGCACGAGGTTCCCCGAGGTCTCCCCGACGATCTCCAGGGACTGGAGGATGGGGACGCCGGAGCGGATCATCGTCCCGAGGTTGCGGGAGAACCGGGCCACGGCCACCTTCCGGAACAGGGGCCCGAACACGGGAAGCTTGAGCTTGAGAGGGTCGACGAAGCTCCGCACGCCGTGCCGGTGCTTGATGCGTCCCCAGACGATGACCGCGGCGATGGTCCCCACGATGACGAACGGGAACGTCACCTTGAGGAGGTCGGAGAGGATCACCAGGATCCGCGTCGGCAGCGGCAAGGTGCCGCCGAGGTCGGAGAACATCCCCGAGAACACCGGGACGATGAACAGCAGCATCCCGATGACGGCGACGATCGCCATGATGAACACCACGACGGGGTAGGTCATCGCCGACTTGATCTTGCCGCGCAGGTGCACCTCGGCCTCGAAGTTGGCGGCCACCGCCAGCAACGTCTCGTCGAGGAACCCGCCCACCTCTCCGGCCCGCACCATGTTGACCATGAGCGGCGGGAAGATCTTCGGGTGCTTGGCCAGCGCGCCGGACAGGGACTGGCCCGCCTCGACGTCGGTGCGCACCGTGGTGAGCGTCGTCGCGAGCTGCTTGGACTCGCACTGTTCCGAGAGGATGCTCAGCGCCTTGATGAGCGAGAGCCCCGAGGTGATCATCGTGGCGAACTGCCGCGACATCACCGAGAGGTCCTTGAGGCCCACCCCCGTGCCGAAGGTGATGGTGATGTCCCTGTTGAGCCCCGTGCCGGCCGGCTTGACCTCCAGGGGGGCCAGGCCCATGCCCTTGAGCCGGCCGACGAGAACCTCCTGGTTGGGGGCGTCGAGCTTCCCCTTGACCTCCTTGCCGGTGCGGTCGCGGGCGGTGTACTCGAACAGCGACGCGCCCGCCGTCATCGAGGCGGCCATCAGCTGCGCCCAGCGATGCGGCGGAAGTCCTCGGCGTGGTGCGCCTTCTCCAGCGCGGCCTCGAAGGGCACCGCCCCCGAGGTCGCCAGGTGCGCGAGGTGCTGGTCCATGGTGTGCATCCCGTGGGAGGCACCGGCCTGCATCGCGGAGTAGATCTGGTGGGTCTTGCCCTCGCGGATGAGGTTGCGGATCGCAGGGGTGGCGACGAGCACCTCGGTGGCGGCCCGGCGCCCCTTGCCGTCGGTGGTCTTCAGCAGCGTCTGGCAGACCACGCCCTGCAGGGCGGAAGCCAGCTGGGCGCGGATCTGCCCCTGCTGGCCAGCGGGGAACACGTCGATGAGGCGGTCGATCGTCTGCGCGGCGTCCTGGGTGTGCAGGGTGGCGAAGACGAGGTGCCCGGTCTCGGCGGCGGTGACGGCCACGGAGATGGTCTCGAGGTCGCGGAGCTCGCCGACGAGGATGATGTCGGGGTCCTGGCGCAGCACGTGCTTCAGCGCGGAGGCGAAGGAGTGGGTGTCCGCCCCGACCTCGCGCTGGTTGACGAGGCAGGACTTGTGGCTGTGGAGGAACTCGATCGGGTCTTCCACGGTCATGATGTGGTCGGTGCGGTTGCGGTTCGCGAGATCGATCAGCGCCGCGAGGGTCGTCGACTTCCCCGATCCGGTGGGACCGGTGACCAGCACCAGCCCGCGGGCGAGGGTGGCGAAGCGCCCCACGACGTCCGGGATCTTCAGCTCCTCGAGGGGCTCGATCGTCGTGGGGATGATGCGGAAGGCCGCGCCGATCGCGTCGCGCTGACGGAAGAGGTTGACGCGGAAGCGCCCTCTGCCAGGGAAGGCGTAGGCCAGGTCGAGCTCGAGGACCTCCTCGAACCTCGAGCGCTGGCGCTGCGTGAGGATCGAGTACAGCGCCTCCTGGAGGGGTTCGGGAGTGAGCGACTCGACGTCGAGGAGCGGCCGCAAGCCGCCGTGGACGCGCACCATGGGCGGAGATCCAGCGGTGAGGTGGAGGTCCGAGGCTCCTAGCTCGAGCATCCTGGAGAGCGCGTCGCCCAGGTTGAACGCTCCGGCGGGCCGCTCGTCGGCGCGAGCGGACGAGCGTCGTTGCTCGGCCGGACGCTGCTGCTCAGCAGCGATGTCACCTGGGTGGGACGAGGTGTCCAGCAGCGGCGACGGCTGGGCCGGGCGAGGTGGAGCGCTGGGCTCCGGCGCCAGCCCGGGAGCCCACTGTCCAGCGTCGGCAAAGGAGTGGGTGTCGTGCGCGGCCACGGCCATGCGTCCTCCGAGGGTTCCGTGGAGACGACCGACCGGCTCCGACCTCTGCGCATCGGCGGCCCAGAGCCTCGACTTGAGGGCGCAGGCACTGATGGACCGGACCGGCCCGACGACGCTGTCGGGCCGGTCCGGTGGCTCTCAGCCCTCGCAGCCGGAGGGGTCGGCGTACCCGTCGGCCTGGGCGGCCACGGCGTCGGAGACCGCGGCGGTGCCGCCGACGATCACCACGGCGCACGGGCGCAGGCGCGCCAGCTCGTCCGCGGTGCCCTGCGGGAGGCTGTCGCGACGGGTCAGCAGGAGCGGTCCGGCGCCGCCGGTGGAGGCCCCGATGGAGAGCGCGTCGGGGAAGCTCTCGCCGCTGGCGAGGTAGACCACGAGGGCGTCCTCCTCGCCCCAGCC
>JBBSRD010000006.1:0-24372 GCA_038243415.1 Actinomycetales bacterium
CTCACGCGCCACGTCTTCGAGTCCATCGCCCACCACGGCCACCTCACCCTGCACGTGCGGGTCCTCGAGGGCCGCGACCCCCACCACGTCGCGGAGGCCCAGTTCAAGGCCCTCGCCCGGGCGCTGCGGGCCGCGATCGCCCGCGACGACCGCGTCACCGGCGTGCCGAGCACCAAGGGCGCGCTGTGAGCCAGGTGGCCGGGAGCGACCCGGGCGACGACCTCGCCCCCACCGGCGGGGCGCGCCGCACCGCCCTGCTCCTCCCCGTCGCCAGCGCCGACGTCGCCGTCTCCCTCGCGGTCGCGCGGGGCCTCGCCGCCGACGCGGTGCCGTGCCCCCGCGGGGTGCTCCTCGTGCCCCGCGAGCCGATGGCCGTGGGGACCGCCAGCACGTTCTCCCGCAGCGTGGGGCGCCACGACACCTACCTGCTCTCGCTGGCCGACGAGCAGGTGTCCGTGGAGCGCTGGCGCGCCGGCAAGCTCGTGGACACCCCGGCGTACGGCCTCGTCGGCGGCCTCGACGGTGACGCCGAGCGGGTGCTCCTCGGGCGCCTGGAGCCCCTGAGCGCCGAGGGCGCGCTCTCCAGCGACGGGATGGACAGGGCGACCGCCCGCCGCACCCTGCTCGCCGGCACCGAGGGCCCGGTGAGGCCCCCCCAGGTGGGCCTGAGCGCCGTGCTGCTCCTGGTGGCTATCGCCCTCTTCGCGATCAACGTCACGGGGCTGCTGGAGCGCGACCCCGCCGGCACGAGCGGTGGAGCGTCGGTCTGGAACCTCCTCATCACGCTCCTGTGGGCCGTCCTCGCCGTCACCTGGGCCCGGCGGCTCACCGGTCAGGTCCGACGGATGAAGCGACAGCCGAGCTAGCCGCTGGTCCGTGCCCGGACGCGGAGCAGACGGCCCGTGGAGCGGCCGACGACCGGATCACGGACACTGTCACCTGACCCGAAACGTGACACATCCCATACTTCAGGTCCATGATGGGCGCATGACCATCAAGCGGGTCATCGCGGTCAGTCTCAGCACCGCCGCTCTGATCGCCGGCTCCGCCCTCGGGGGGCTCCCGGTGGCCAGCGCGCTGCCGTCCCCGGCAGCGACATCCCAGACCGGCGACATGCGGGCCGACGCGAAGGAGATCTCCAGCGGCGCTCTCGTCAACGCCTGGTACGGGAGCTTCCTCCAGCGGAACACCAACGCCGACGCCCTCGTGTGGATCTACGCCCTGGACGGCGGCGCAGAGCCGGCCGACGTCACGTGGGCGATCACCCACTCGCCGGAGTACCACGAGAAGCGGATCGCGGACCTCTACGACAGGCTCCTCGACCGCGCTCCCGACGCGGGCGCGCAGTACTGGCTCGACGGCACCAACGCGCAGCGCTTCCCCGTGGAGTGGGTCTACCAGAACGTCCTCGCGTCCCCGGAGTACTTCTCCCGGACAACCCAGGGCAAGGGCCCGGTGACGTCCTGGTACGGGGAGCTGCTCCACCGCACCACGGTGTCCAACGCCGAGAAGGCCTACTGGGTGGAGCGCATCGACCAGGTCGGACGCTTCAGCGCGCTGCGCGAGTTCTACTACTCCCCGGAGGCCGTGCGCACCCGCATCGGCGACAGCTACCAGTACCTGCTCGACCGCCCGGCCGACCCTGGCGGGCTGGCCTACTGGTACGACAAGGAGGTCGAGTCCGACATCAACGTCCAGGTGCTCATCGCCAACAGCGACGAGTACCGCACCCGGAGCAACCCGGAGAACCCCGACGGCTGACCCACGATCCCCGCGGCTCGCCTCCGACGCGGCTCGCCTCCGACGCGGCTCGCCTCCGACGCGGCACGACCTCCGACGCGGCAGACCTAGGGGACCAGAGCCCGCCAGCGGGCGACGAGGTCGCGCTCGCGCTCGCCCGGCCACCCGGCGGCGAGGTCGTCGAGGCGGCCCTCCTCGCGGACCAGGGCGAGGACGTCGGCGGCGGTCTGCTCCGCGGGGCGGAACGTCAGTCCCTCCGCGATCGCGGAGGAGGAGTCGACGGCGGTCTGGGGGATCTGCGTCTCGGGGAACCACAGCGGCCGCTGCTCGTCGGTGACGTCGGCCAGCTGGCCTGCGGTGAAAATCTCGTCGGCCCAGACCCACTCCACGTCGCCGACTCTCGCTCCTGCGGCGCGCGCGCACGCCGCGAGGACCTCCCCGACCGGCTCGGTGCGCCCGGGGCCGACGGCGTTGAACGTCCCCCCGCGCCGGCGGTCCAGCATCGAGACCAGCCACGCGGCGATGTCGCGGGCGTCGGAGTGCTGGACGCTGCGCGAGGGGTCGCCCGGCGCGAGGATCACGCGGTCCGCTTCCCCCGCCAGCGCCCTGGCGACGCGCACCGGCCACCACGTGAACCGGTCGGAGGGATCGCGCGGACCGGTCATGATGCCCACGCGGGCGATGGTCACCGGGGTGTCGGGCAGCTCCTCGGCCAGCACGTCCTCGCACGCCAGCTTCAGCAGCGAGCGCTCCTGCAGCACGTCGTCGTCGTACCCCGCCCCGGCGCGGCGGACCGGGGCGCTCTCGTCGGGGACGGCCGGCCCGTCGGGGGCGTACACGCTCATCCCCGAGACGAACCCGTAGGCGCCCACGTGCCCGCGCAGCAGGGCGGCGCTGGCGCGCACCGCGTCGGCGCCGGAGGTGGTGTCCACCACGGCGTCGAACTCGCGGCCCCGCAGCGCCGACAGGTCGCCGGACCGGTCGCCCACCAGGGTCGCCACCCCGTCCATCACGGGCTCGCTGTGACGGGAGAACGTCGTCACGCGGTGGCCGGCAGCCAGCGCCTCCGCGACCGCGTGGTACCCGAGGAATCCGCCGCCGCCGAGCACCAGGAGGTCCATGACCCCAGCGTGCCCCGCCGCAGCCGTCACCACCACGCGAGCCTGCCGGGCGCGGGCGCTCCTACGCTGGTCCCATGTCATCGCGCCCCTCCGTCGTCGTCTACGACTACGGCTCCGGCAACGTGCGCTCCGCGGTCCGCGCCCTGCAGCGCGTCGGCGCCGACGTCGAGCTCACCGCCGACCCGAGCGCCGCCGCGCAGGCTGACGGGCTCATGGTCCCCGGCGTGGGCGCTTTCGCGGCCGTCGTCGAGTCGCTCGCCAGCGTCCGCGGCGGCGAGGTCATCGGCCGGCGCCTCGCCGGCGGGCGCCCCGTGCTCGGGGTGTGCGTGGGGATGCAGGTGCTCTTCGGCTCCGGCGTCGAGCACGGGCGCGCCAGCGAGGGGCTGGGGGAGTGGCCCGGCGTCGTCGAGCGCCTCGAGGCCCCCGTGGTGCCGCACATGGGCTGGAACACCGTCGACGTGCCCGCCGGCAGCACCCTGTTCGAGGGCGTCGCCGACGAGCGCTTCTACTTCGTCCACTCCTACGGCGTCCGCTCCTGGACCCTGGCGGCCAGCGGGCCCCGGGCGCCGAAGGTCACGTGGGCCACGCACGGGCGCCCGTTCGTCGCCGCGGTGGAGAACGGCCCGCTGTCGGCCACGCAGTTCCACCCCGAGAAGTCAGGCGACGCAGGCGCCGCCCTCCTGGAGAACTGGGTGGGTACGCTGTGAGCACGCTGTGGTTCGTGCTGATGTTCGTCGGCCTCATGTGCGTCGGCGGCGTCTTCTCCATCCGGGCGCAGGGCGCGCCCCCGTGGGCCCAGGTGCTGCTGGGCGCCCTCGCCCTCACGATGGTCGCCGCCGGGGCCCTCAACTACTTCGGGTGAGGCGCCCGGGGCAGGGCAGGATGACCGTCGTGAACCCCGCCACCTTCAGCGCCTCCGCGCACGAACAGCTCCCGCCCCTGCAGCTGCTGCCCGCCGTCGACGTCGCTGACGGCCAGGCCGTCCGCCTGGTCCAGGGCGAGGCCGGCTCTGAGACCGCCTACGGAGCCCCGCTCGACGCCGCGCTCGCGTGGCAGTCCGACGGCGCGGAGTGGGTCCACCTCGTGGACCTCGACGCCGCCTTCGGGCGCGGGCACAACGCCGCGCTGCTCGCGGAGGTCGTGGGCCGCCTCGACGTCGACGTGGAGCTCTCCGGCGGCATCCGCGACGACGAGTCCCTGGCCGCGGCCCTGGCCACCGGGTGCGCCCGCGTGAACCTCGGGACCGCCGCGCTGGAGTCCCCGGCGTGGACGGCGCGGGTCATCGCCGAGCACGGCGACAAGATCGCAGTCGGCCTCGATGTCCGCGGCACCACCCTGGCCGCACGGGGGTGGACGCGCGAGGGCGGCGACCTCTTCGACGTGCTCGCCCGCCTCGACGCCGCCGGGTGCTCCCGCTACGTGGTCACCGACGTGAAGCGCGACGGCACCCTCACCGGGCCCAACACCGACCTGCTCGAGCGGGTGTGCGCCGCCACCGACGCGCCGGTGGTGGCCTCCGGGGGGGTCGCCACCCTCCAGGACGTCGCGGTGCTGCGGGCTCTGGTGCCCCTGGGGGTGGAGGGGGCCATCGTCGGCAAGGCCCTCTACGCCGGAGCCTTCACCCTCCCTCAGGCCCTCGCCGTCGCGGGCCCGTCGTGAGCGCCGACCCCGGCGAGCGCCCCGCGGCCGCAGACTCGGGCGGCGTCCCCTTCGCCGGGCGCACGCTGACCCCGAGCCCCTTCGCCGGCGACGACGGGTCCGTCGACGAGGCCCTGGCGGTCGCGCTCGGCCCGGCGTCGGGCGTCATGGACGTCGCCGCGGTGCACGCCGCGCTGCTGGAGGCGCGGGTGTTCGTCCCCGTGCTCGCGGTGAGCGGTGACCACGGGGAGGGGGCCGCGCCGGACGCGGTGAGCGGCGACGCCGGCGCAGACATGGCCCTGCCGGTGCTGCGCGCCCCCGACGGCCGCGAGGCGCTGCCCGTCTTCTCCTGCGTGGAGACCCTCACCCGCTGGGACGCCAGGGCCCGCCCCGTGCCGGCGCTGGCACGGCGCGCGGCCCTGTCCGCGGTGGGCGAGGAGCGCCAGCTGATGGTCCTCGACGTCGCCGGGCCCACCACCGCGGTCCTGCCGCGCCCCGCCCTGTGGGCGCTCGCCCGCGGGCAGGAGTGGGTGCCGGCGACCCGCGACCCCGAGGTCGCCGCGGCGGTGCGCCAGGCGGTGAACGGCGTGACCGACGTGGTGACCGCGCAGGTCACGGCCGGTCAGCGCTCCGAGGTGCGGGTGGCGCTCGCGGTGACGCGGGGGCTGGACCGCGGCGCACTGGAGCGACTGACCACCGCGGTGACGACGGCGCTCGGCGCGAGCGAGGTCGTCGCCGAGCGGGTCGACTCCTTCGAGATCGAGATCGTCGCGGCTCCCGCCTGATCCGTGGCTCCGGTCCTGGACCCGGCTCTCAGGAGACGGGCCCGGTGAGCCGCTCCCCGGGGCCCTTGCCGAGGGGGTCGGGATGCTCTGACGCCTCCCGGAAGGCGAGCTGCAGGGAGCGGAGCCCGTCGCGCAGGGCACGCGCGTGGGTGTCGCCGATCTCCGGCGCCGCCGCGGTGACCAGGCCGGCGAGGCAGATGATGAGCACCCGCGCCTCGCCCAGGTCGCGGTGGTTCCCCGCCACGGCGTCCTCGGCCAGGCCGCACTTCACCGCGGCCGCGCTCATGAGGTGCACCGCGGCCGTGGTGACCACCTCCACGGCGGCCACCTCCGAGATGTCGCGCAGCGCAGCGCTGGTCTCGTCGGCCTCCCGGTCGCTGGTCTGGTCGGTCTCCTCGAGGGGCACGTCGCTCACGCTGCTATCCTAGAGTCCGACCAACCAGGTCACGAGGCTGCTCTACGCGTTCACTCGCTCGATCTCCTCGTGACCTGGTGCACCAAGCGGAGCCAGCCTCCCACCCGCGCTCGTCCCGGTCCTCGTCTCGAGGAGCGGTGGCGCCGGGTCCCGGTCACCGCTCCACCACGCGGCCATGGTCGCGGGATCGGGCGGCGTCCCGTCGTGCTCCGGCACCTCGGTACCGGGAGCGGCCCCGCGAGCGGTGCTCGCCGGAAGGGGCGGTCCTTTCCTGCGGTGGTCGCCGACGACGCCGCAGAAGGAGATCCACATCAGCGAACCGCGCATCAACGACCGCATCCGTGTTCCCGAGGTCCGTCTCGTCGGGCCGAACGGCGAGCAGGTCGGCATCGTCCGCGTCGAGGACGCGCTGCGCCTGGCGCAGGAGGCCGACCTCGACCTCGTCGAGGTCGCCCCCCAGGCGAAGCCGCCGGTCTGCAAGCTCATGGACTTCGGCAAGTTCAAGTACGAGGCTGCGATGAAGGCGCGCGAGGCGCGCAAGAACCAGGCCAACACCGTGCTGAAGACGGTCCGTCTGCGGTTGAAGATCGATCCTCACGACTACACCACCAAGAAGGGCATGGCCGAGCGCTTCCTCGGAGACGGGGACAAGGTCAAGGTCATGATCATGTTCCGTGGCCGCGAGCAGTCGCGTCCCGAGATGGGCTACCGGCTCCTGCAGCGCTTCTCGACCGACGTCGCCGAGCTCGGCGCCGTGGAGTCAGCTCCCCAGCAGGACGGCCGCAACATGGTCATGGTCATCGGCCCGCTGAGGCGCAAGGCCGACGTCAAGGCGGAGGTCAAGGCCGAGGCGAAGAAGAAGCGCGACGTCGCCTCGAACGAGGCCGCGGCCGCGGCGACCGCCGCACCTGCCGCGGCTGAGGAGCCTGCCGAGATCGAGGCACCCGTCGAGACCGAGGCACCCGCTCCGACCACCGCGCCCGACAGCACCACCGAGAGCTGACAGCTCTTTCTGAGACCTACCGACGCACCACCGACGCACCACCGACACCACCCAGGAGCGCCACCATGCCGAAGCAGAAGACCCACAGCGGAGCCAAGAAGCGCTTCAAGGTGACCGGTTCGGGCAAGATCATGCGCGAGAGCGTCAACCAGCGACACCTCCTCGAGAGCAAGACCTCGCGGCGCATGCGCCGGCTGGCCCCGGACAGCGAGGTCGCCCCCGCGGACGTCCCCCGCATCAAGAAGCTGCTCGTCCGCTGACGGACTCGCCCTTTTAACTCACCTACCATCTCGAGGAGCACCACGTGGCACGCGTCAAGAGGGCCGTCAACGCCCAGAAGAAGCGCCGCACGACCCTGGAGCGCGCCAGCGGCTATCGCGGCCAGCGCTCCCGGCTGTACCGCAAGGCCAAAGAGCAGGTCACGCACTCGCTCATGTACGCCTACCGCGACCGTCGCGCCCGCAAGGGTGACTTCCGTCGTCTGTGGATCCAGCGGATCAACGCCGGCGCCCGCTCCCACGGCCTGACGTACAACCGCTTCATCCAGGGCCTGAAGATCGCCGAGATCGAGGTCGACCGCCGCATGCTCGCCGAGCTCGCGGTGAACGACCCGGGCACCTTCGCGGCCATCGTCGAGATCGCCCGCGGCGCGCTGCCGGTCCCCCCGGACCCGAGGCTCGACGCCGCGGCGAGCGCTCCGGCCTCGAGCTGACGCTCTGAGCACCTCCGGAGGACCCGCTGGTCCTCCGACCCCGTCGGCGCCGCCGGCCCCCCGGGACGGCGGCGCCTTCGTCATGGACAACCCCCGCGCGGACCGGGTGCGCGCCCTCGCCCGCCTCGGTGGGCGCACCGGCCGGCGCCGGGCGGGCGCCTTCCTCGCCGAGGGAGCCCCCGCCGCCTCCGGAGCGCTGGGCCGGGCGCTCGCCCGCGCGCGCGAGGGCCTGGCGCCGCAGGTCAGCGACCTGCTGGTCACCGACGAGGCGGCCGAGCGGCACCGCGAGCTGGTGGAGGCCGCGACGGCTGCCGGGGTGAGCGTCCGCCGCGTCAGCGACGAGGTGCTGGCCGCCGTCGCCGACGCCGCCACCCCCCAGGGCCTCGTCGCCGTGTGCGACGACGTGACCGTCTCGCTGGACGTCGCGCTCGAGCCGGGAGACCGCCCCGGCCCGACCCAGGTCGCGGTCCTCGTCGGCTCCCAGGACCCGGGCAACGCCGGCACGGTGCTGCGCAGCGCCGACGCCGCGGGAGCGAGCGCGGTGGTGCTCACCCACGGCAGCGTCGACGTCCTCTCGCCCAAGTGCGTGCGGTCGGCCGCTGGCTCCACGTTCCACCTGCCCGTCGTCCAGGGCCCGCCGCTCGCCGAGGTCGTGGCCGCGGCTCGCGGACGGGGCTTCACGGTGCTCGCGGCGGACGGTGACCCGCAGGCGCAGAGCCACGACCTCGACGACCTCCTCGACGAGGCCGCCGGCGGCCGCGGGCTGCTCACCGGCAGCGTGTTCTGGCTCTTCGGGAACGAGGCCCGCGGGCTGAGCGGACCGGAGCGCGGCGCGGCCGACGCCGTCGTGTCGATCCCCCTCCGCGGCCGCGCCGAGAGCCTCAACCTGGCCTCTGCCGCGACCCTGTGCCTCTACGCGGTCGCCCGCGCCCACCGCCGGTCGTCGGGCGGCGGACCGGCATGAGCGGGCGGCGCTCGAGCGGGGGCGTCGAGGGGCTCCCGCGCGTGCGCAACACTGGCCCGATGGCCTCCGTACCCGGCGACCCTGAGAAGCATCGCGGCCCCCTGCGGCGGCAGCGGTGAGCGAGCTCGTGCTGGCCTGCGACGTCGAAGCACCGAGCCTGGCCCGCCGAGCGGTGGCGAAGGCGTGCCACCTCGGCGGGGTCGAGGGGGAGCGGTGCGAGAACGCCCAGCTGGCGACCTCCGAGCTCGTCACCAACGCCGTGGTCCACGGGCGCAGCCGGGTGCTGCTCACCTGCCTCGTCGACGCCGTCACCCTGTCGGTGCGCGTCGAGGTCGGCGACGACAACTCCCGCCACCCCCAGGTCCAGCCGCGCGACGACGGCGCCCTGGACGGTCGCGGGCTGTTCATCGTCGACCTCCTGGCCACGCGCTGGGGGGTGCGCGACACCGCCAGCGGCAAGCTCGTGTGGTTCGAGCTGGCCGAGCAGCCGGGATGAGCGAGGGCCCCCCGCTCGAGCCCGTGCCCGACCCCGCGCTGGCCGACCAGCCGTGGGGCGCTCTGGCCGACCACCTCCCCGACGGCCTGGTCGTCGCGGACGCCGAGGCGCGGATCACCGTGGTCAACACCGCGGCCAGCGCCATCGTGGGCCAGACCCGCGACGAGCTGCTCGGGCGCGACGTCCGCGAGGTCCTGCCCTTCAGCGACACCACCGGCAGGGACTGGTGGGACCTCACCGTGCCGTGGACCGGGCTCGCCGTGCGCACCGGTCACCGCGAGCGGCTGCTCGTCCTGCCCGGTGGGACCGAGGCCATGGTCACCGCGCGCTACGTCCGACCCGGCCGCTCGCAGCCCGTCAGCTCCGTGGTGCTGCAGCTGCGGGGCACCCAGGCGCGGCGGCGCTCCGAGAACGACCACGCGGGGCTCATCTCCACCGTGGCGCACGAGCTGCGGTCGCCGCTGACGTCGGTGAAGGGTTTCACCTCCACGCTGCTGCGGCGGTGGGACCGCTTCACCGACGACCAGAAGCGCCTCATGCTCGTCACCGTGGAGGCCGACGCCGACCGCGTCACCCGGCTCATCAGCGAGCTGCTGGACATCTCGCGGATGGACGCCGGGCGCCTGGAGGTGCGCCGCCAGGTCGTCGACCTCGTCGAGGCCGTCCACGGCCAGGTCCGCCGGCTCGTCGCCACCGGGGAGGACGAGTCACGCTTCGTCGTGATCACCCCGAACGAGGACGAGGAGCCCCTGCCGGAGCTGTGGGCGGACCCGGACCGCGTCGAGCAGGTGCTCTCCAACCTCGTCGGCAACGCGGTGCGCCACGGCGCGGGCACCATCACGGTCACGGTGGCCGCGCAGGTCGAGCGGCGCGACGGGCTGCGGGGGACCGCCGAGGAGCGCAGCGGGGTGCGGCTCACCGTGGAGGACGAGGGCGAGGGCATCGACGAGTCGCAGATGTCCATGGTCTTCACCAAGTTCTGGCGCGGTGCCCGGCGCGGCGGCACGGGCCTCGGCCTGTACGTGGTGCGTGGGCTGGTGGAGGCGCACGGCGGTCACATCCGCATCGGCCGCTCCTCGGCGGGCGGCGCCGCCTTCCACGTCGAGCTGCCCAGCGGCACCCCGGAGTGGGCGCGGGACTGAGACCGCCCTGCCGCACCGTCTGAGACCATCGTGCTCGTGCCCGAGCCAGACCTGACCCCCAGCGACGACCAGCCCTCCGGCCAGCCGGCCGTGGAGGAGGTGGAGGTGGCCGCCGCGCTCGCTGCGGCGCTCGCGGCGTTCGACGCCGCCGGCGACCTCGACGCGCTGAAGACCGCCCGCCTCACGCACGGCGGTGACCGCTCGCCGCTCTCGCTGGGCAACCGCAGCATCAGGACCCTGGACCCCTCGCGGCGCTCCGAGGTCGGCCAGCGGCTCGGCGCCGCACGCGCCGCCGTCGGACGGGCGCTGGGGGAGCGCACCGCCGCCCTGGAGGCCGAGCGCGACGAGCGCGCCCTGGTGGAGGAAGCGGTCGACGTCACCCTCCCGTCCGCACGGACGCCGGCGGGGGCGCGCCACCCGCTCTCGCGCCTGCAGGAGGAGGTGGCCGACGTCTTCGCGGAGATGGGCTGGACCATCGCCGACGGTCCCGAGGTGGAGGCCGAGTGGTTCAACTTCGACGCCCTGAACTTCGGGCGCGACCACCCCGCCCGCCAGATGCAGGACACGTTCTTCGTCGACCCGCCGGAGAACGGCCTCGTGCTGCGCACCCACACCTCCCCGGTGCAGGCGCGCTCGCTGCTCAGCCGGGGCGTGCCGCTCTACGTCGCCTGCCCCGGGCGGGTGTTCCGCACCGACGAGCTCGACGAGACGCACACGCCGGTCTTCCACCAGGTCGAGGGCCTCGCGATCGACACCCACCTGCACCTCGGACACCTGCAGGGGGTGCTCGACCACCTCATGACCAGCCTGCTGGGCCAGGGCACGCGCACGCGGCTGCGCCCCTCGTTCTTCCCCTTCACCGAGCCGAGCGCGGAGATGGACGTGTGGTTCGCCCGACCCGACGGCTCGGGCAGCGGCTGGTTGGAGGTCGGCGGCTGCGGCATGGTCAACCCGGCGGTGCTGCGCGCCGTGGGCGTCGACCCCTCGGTCCACCGGGGGTTCGCCTTCGGGTGGGGCATCGAGCGCATCCTGCAGATCCGGGACGGCGTGGGAGACATGCACGACATGGTCGAGGGGGACGTGCGCTTCAGCCGCGCCCTGGGAGGAGCGCTCTGATGCGGGTACCGATGAGCTGGCTGGCCGAGGTCGTCGACGTGACGCCGGGGTCCACCGGAGAAGACGTCGCCGCGGCCCTGGTGCGCGTGGGCCTGGAGGAGGAGGGGCTGGAGACCGGCGGGGTCACCGGCCGGCTCGTGGTGGGGCGCGTGCTGTCCGCGGAGCCGGAGCCGCAGAAGAACGGGAAGACGATCCGCTGGTGCTCGCTCGACGTCGGGGAGACCGACGAGACCGGCGCGTCGACCCCCCGCGGCATCGTCTGCGGAGCCCCGAACATCGTGGAGGGGGCCGACGTCGTCGTGGCCCTGCCCGGGGCCGTGCTGCCCGGAGGGTTCGCCATCGCGGCGCGCAAGACCTACGGGCACGTCTCTGACGGGATGGTGGCCTCCGCCGCCGAGATCGGGCTGGGGGAGGACCACGACGGGATCATCGTGCTCTCCGAGCTGCTCGGGACGGGCCGCACGCGGGGCCTGACGCCGGGCCAGGACGCCAAGGGGCTGCTGGGGCTCGACGAGGAGGTCGTCGAGGTCAACGTCACCCCCGACCGCGGCTACTGCTTCAGCGTCCGCGGCCTGGGCCGCGAGTACGCCCACGGCGCGCGGCTCGACGTCGCGCAGGCTTTCCACGACCCGGTCGACGTCGCCGTGCCCGCGGCCGGCGATGGCGGCGGCTGGCCGGTGACGCTCGCCGAGCACACCGGCGAGGAGGTCGGCTCCGGGCTCGCCCCCGGGTGCACCCGCTTCGCCACCCGCGTGGTCCGCGGGATCGACGCCGGGGCGACCGCGCCGTTCTGGCTGCGCCGGCGCCTGCAGCAGTGCGGTGTCCGCTCGATCTCCCTGGCCGTCGACGTCACCAACTACGTCATGCTGCTCCCCGGCCAGCCGCTGCACGCCTACGACGCCGCCGCGCTGCGGGGCGCCATCCGCGTGCGCCGCGCCGGTCCCGGTGAGCGCCTCACCACCCTCGACGGCGCCGACCGCACGCTGTCCCCGCAGGACCTGCTCATCACCGACGACGACGGCGCCCGCCCCCTCGGCATCGCCGGGGTGATGGGCGGAGCCCAGACCGAGGTCACGGCCGCCACCACCGACGTCGTCCTCGAGGCGGCCTGCTTCGACGCCGTCACCATCGCCCGCTCCGCGCGCCGCCACCGCCTGCCGTCGGAGGCCTCGCGCCGCTTCGAGCGCGGCGTCGACCCGGAGATCGGCCCCGCGGCCGCCCAGCTGGCCGTCGACCTCCTCGTCGCCCACGGCGGTGGGACGGCCGAGGCCGGCGCCGGCGACGTCGCCTCCGCGTCGGCCGCCTCCGAGGTCGAGACGATCGCTCTCCGCGACGGCCTGGTCCGCGACCTCACCGGCATGGACGTCGAGCGGCAGGCGACCGTCGAGCTCCTCGAGCAGGTGGGGTGCAGCGTCGGGCCGGGGGAGCCCCTGGACAGCGGGGTCGACACGTTCGCGGTCACCCCGCCGTCCTGGCGCCCGGACCTGCGCGCCGACGTCGACCTCGTCGAGGAGGTCGCACGGCTCCACGGCTATGAGCACATCCCCTCGGTGCTCCCCGCCGCCCCCGTCGGGGCAGGGCTCTCGCCGGCGCAGCGACACCGCCGGCGGGTCGCCCAGGCGCTCGCGGTCGACGGCTTCGTCGAGGTGCTCACCTACCCGTTCATGGCCGGCGGACGCTCCGAGCAGCTCGCCCTGGCCGCGGACGACCCGCGCCGCGCAGCGCTGAGCGTGGCCAACCCCCTGTCCGCGGAGGAACCGCTGCTGCGGACCTCGCTGCTCGCCACCCTCGTCGACGCCGCGCGGCGCAACCTCTCGCGCGGCGGGGACTCCGCGCTCGGCGGGTCGCTCGCCCTCTACGAGATCGGGCAGGTCGTCCTGCCGCGCGTCGGCGCGCCCGCGGCGCCCGTGCTGGGGGTCGACGAGCGCCCGAGCGATGACCAGCTCGCTGCCCTGGAGGCCGCGCTGCCCCACCAGCCGGTGCACGTCGCCGGCATCCTCACCGGTGACCGCGTGCCCGCAGGCGTCCACGGAGGCGGCCGGGCCGCCGACCACGCGGACGCCATCGCCGCCGCGCAGCTGGTCGCCGCGACGATGGGGCTGCGCCTGGAGCCCGCGTCGGCGCAGCACGCGCCCTGGCACCCCGGGCGGTGCGCCGCCCTGAGCGTGGGCGGTTCGGTCGTCGGTCACGCCGGCGAGCTGCACCCTCGCGTCACGGCCGCGCTGGACCTGCCTGCGCGGTCGGTGGCCTTCGAGCTGGACCTCGACGCGCTGGTCGTGGCCGCCGCGGAGGTCGAGACCTTCGCGGCGCCGGTCTCGACGTACCCGCTGGCCAAGGAGGACCTGGCGGTGGTGGTGCCCGAGGGCGTCACGGCCGAAGCGGTGCTCGCCGCCCTGCGCGACGGCATCGAGGCGTCCGAGGTCGGCGGGGTGAGCGTCGGTGACGTCGTCGAGGACCTGCGCGTCTTCGACGTCTACACCGGGGCCCAGGTGCCGCAGGACCACCGCTCGCTCGCCTTCTCCCTGCGGCTGCGCGCCACGGACCGCACGCTGACCGCCACCGAGACGGCGGCGGTCCGCGAGGCCGCGCTGGCCGGGGTCGCCCGGGTGGGTGGCGTGCTCCGCAGCTGAGCCGGCCGTCCTGACCGGGGTGACCGTGGCCGACGACGGGTCCTTCGCCACCCGCGTCACGGTGCCTGCCTCGACCCCTCCCGGGCCGGCCGCGCCGACCTGGACGTCCGACCCGCCGAGGAAGCGCCCTCTACCGTCAGGTCATGACGACGCCACCTCCCTCCACCACCGCGCTGGTCACCGGCGCCTCGTCCGGGATCGGGCGGGCCATCGCCGTCGGGCTGGCGCGGGCCGGGCTCGCCGTCGCCCTGCTGGGGCGCGACCAGGGGCGCCTCGACGAGGTGGCCGAGGAGGTGCGGGCCACCGGGGCGCGCTGCGTCACCGCCACGGCCGAGACCACCGACCTGGGATCGCTCGCCGCCGCCGTCGCCGCCGTCACCGCGGCGCTCGGCCCGATCGACCTGCTGGTGGACTCCGCCGGCGTCATCGAGCCCGAGGAGGTCCCCGTGTGGGAGGCCGACCCGGAGCACTGGCGCCACGTCATCGAGGTGGACCTCATCGGGGCCTTCCACGCCGTCCGCGCCGTGGTGCCAGCGATGGTCGAGCGCGGAGCAGGGCGCGTCGTCCAGCTGAACTCCGGGGCGGGGACCAAGGCCGCGCCGGTCAACTCGGCCTACAACGCTGCCAAGACGGGGCTGTGGCGCATCGGCGGCGCGCTGCACCTGGCCGGCCACGAGAAGGGGATCCGCGTCTTCGAGCTGGCGCCCGGAGTGGTCCGGACCCCGATGACCCGGTCGATGGCGCACCACGCCGGCCGCACGGAGTGGACCGACCCCGCCGACGTCGTCGCGCTGGTGGTCGCCATGGCGCACGGCGACCTCGACGCGTGGTCCGGCCGGATGGTGCGCGCCGGCGCTGACACGCCCCGCTCGCTCGCTGCCCGCGAGGCCGCCGGACCGCTCGGGGACGCGCGGACGCTGGGCCTGCTGCCCTACGCCGACGACGACCCGCTGGCCTGACGTGCCGGCGCTGCGCCGAGCCGGGCTCAGCCGACGGAGGTGACGAGGAAGGCGCCGCCCTCCGGGGAGCAGGGCTGGATCGCCTCGCGGTCCTGCGCCGTGACCTCCAGCGGTGCGCCGCGCAGCGACAGCGGGCTGCCCACGGGGTAGGCCTGCCCGTCGAGCACCACGGAAGGACGCCGGTCCGCGTCCACGGTGGTGCGCTCGGGGAAGACCAGCAGCGTGGGCGCCGCGTCGCGGGTGGTCGCGGAGAAGCACTCGCCCTCAGCGATGATCAGCTTCCCGGCGAGCGTCTCGGAGCCGTCCCCGTCGGGCGCGGCGCCCACGACGATCCGCTTCTGCCGGTCGTCACCCACGACGGAGAGGGCCAGACCGTCACCGTCCGGCGTCGTCGGCGGCGGCTCGGAGGTCGAGGGCGACGAGGTCGTCGTGGACGGCTCGGGAGCATCGGGCTCCGTCGTGGAGGTGTCCGACGCGCCCGTCGTCGGGTCCGGCGTGGTCTCGTCGGACCCGCTGCAGGCCGCGAGGGAGAGGGACAGCGCGAGCAGGGCGGCTGGCAGGACCGCTCTGCTCCGGAGCCCCTGGTCGGCAGGACGGTGACGAGCTCTCATGCGTCCTGCTTATCACCGCCGACGGGCCGGACCGGGACGGACCCGGCCTTCCGGCCCCGGTGCTCAGTCGTCGTCGGTCGAGACGATGACCCGCCCGGTGCTCCCGCCCGAGAGCAGCGAGGCGAACGCCTCGGGGACGGACTCGAAGCCCTGGAACACGGTGTGCAGGCTGTGGACCTCGCCCTCCTCCAGCCACCCGCCGACCTGCTCCTCGAACTGCCCGCGCAGGTCCTCGTGCTCGGTGACGGTGAACCCCTGCATCGTCAGCTCCCGGTAGATCATCGGGCGGAGGTCGCCGGGCGCACCGGACCCGGACGCCACCGAGCCGCAGACCACCACCCGCCCGCGGTGGTTGAGCACCTGGAGCGCGGCGGTGAGCTGCTCGCCGCCCACGTTGTCGTAGTAGAGGTCGATGCCGCCGGGCGCTGCACCCCTCAGCAGGTCCAGCGCGTCGCCGTCGTGGCGGTTGATCGCCCGGTCGGCGCCGAGCTGCTCGGTGATGAGCGCGACCTTCTCGTCGGTGCCCGCCAGGCCGATGACGGTGGCCCCGACGGCCTTGGCGAGCTGCACCGCGCAGCTGCCCACGCCCCCGGCCGCCGCGGACACGTACACGGTGTCCTCCGGCGACACCTGGCCGACGTGCACCATCCCCGTCCAGGCCGTGAAGCCCACGTGCCCCAGGACCGTCAGCGCTGACTCCAGGGAGGTGTCGGCGGCGGCCGCGGGCAGGGCCCTCAGCTCGCTGGCGTCGCACACGTCGGCGCTGCGCCACGGCGACTGGCGCACCGCGAGGTCTCCCTCGGACACGCCGTCGGCCGCGGAGCGCACCACCTCGACGACGGCGTCGCTCGCCGGCACGTCCCCGACGCCGATCCCCGGGCCGTAGCTGGTCCCCTCGGCGCCCAGGCGCCCTGCGAGACCGGCGTTCAGCCCGAGACGGCGCAGGCGCACGACCACCTGGCCGTCACGGGGGTCCGGGACCTCGACGTCGCGGACGGCGAAGTCCTCGGCCGTCGCTCTCCCGTCGGGGACGCTGGACAGGTACACCTCTCGAGCCTTCACGCTCCGACGGTAGGTGCGGCGGCGGGGGTCCGCGCGGGGCGCCTCAGCCTCGACGTCCCCGGTGCGAGCGCCCAGCGCCCTCTCCGGAGTGGTCGCCCGACGGGTCGGCGCTGGTCGCCGCGG
Organism: Actinomycetales bacterium; assembly: GCA_038243415.1. GTDB lineage: Bacteria > Actinomycetota > Actinomycetes > Actinomycetales > Quadrisphaeraceae > CADCUY01. Next base: position 16,518 of record JBBSRD010000006.1, read on the forward strand.
GGTGAGCCTCCCCGCGCTGCGCCTCGAGCCGGGCCCACAGCAGGCGCTGGACGAGCAGGGTGAGCACCGCCGCGACGACGATGGCCAGGACGTTGATGCCGAGCATGACCGCCGCCGCACCGGCTTTCGCGCCCTGACCGGTCACCCCCGCGGTGGCGATCTCCGCAGCAGCCGGCACGGTGGTCACGGAGATGAAGACGCCCACCAGCGAGGACGACTTGGACGCGGTCAGCGACACCGTCCCGGCCACCCCGGCGAGCAGCGCGGTGGCCACCGCGAAGCCGTTGGGGCTGGTGATGAACAGCGTCAGGGGCCGTCTTCCGTCGAGGTAGTCGGGCGGGACCTGCCCGAGGAGGTGCAGGAGCGCCACGGCGCCGGCGGTGACGGCGATGGCGACGGCGAACCCGACCACGACGGTCCGGCCCGACCGCAGCGCCCTGCGGGCGTCGCGGTCGACGAGGGAGACCGCGAGCGCGGCGATGGCGGTGAAGTCGGGGCCGAGGACCATGGCGCCGACGATGAGCACCTGGCTGTCGCTCATCAGGCCGATCGAGGCGATGAGCGTGGCGACGAGGAAGAAGACGAGGTAGGTGCTCGAGAGGGTGGCGTCGCTGTCCGTGGTCTCCACCAGCTCGCTCCACACCACGGCGTCCACGCCCTCGCCGGGCGCGTCCTCCTGGGCGCGGGTGACCGCCGTCCCGCCGGCCATGTCCAGCTCGACGACTGTGACCGTGCCCCGGTCGTAGGCGCCGCCCCGCTTCAGCAGCGCCAGGAGATGGTCGGCGCCCTCGCGGGCGACGTCGGTCTCCACCACGTCGCTCGCCCCCGAACCGTCGCTGACGACGGCGCCGCGCACCACGGTGGTCGACGCCGTCCCGTCCGACCCGGAGACCGTGTCCACGAGGTCGTCGGTCCGCTCTGCAGGACAGGTGATGCGCACGTGCAGCATGCGAGAAGTGTCGCTCCGCGCCCGCCCGCGAGGGCAACCCATCGACCGGGGTCCGCACCGAGCACCCGCTATGCATACTCTTCCAGAGATATGTATGCTCTACCGTCATGGTCACCGTCGCTGTCGCAGGAGCCACCGGGTACGCCGGGGGAGAGGCGCTCCGCCTGCTCCTGGGCCACCCCGACGTCGAGATCGGTGCGCTCACCGCGGGGGGCAGCGCCGGCAGCCGCCTCGGGGAGCACCACCCCCACCTCTTCGCCCTCGCCGACCGTGAGGTCGAGCCCACGGACGCCTCGACGCTGTCCGGCGCCGACGCGGTGGTCCTCGCCCTGCCGCACGGGCAGTCCGCGGCGCTCGCGGGCGACCTCCCGGAGGACGTCGTGGTGCTCGACTGCGGCGCGGACCACCGCCTCGCCAGCGCCGGCGCCTGGACCGAGTTCTACGGCGGCGAGCACGCCGGGACCTGGCCCTACGGCCTCCCCGAGCTCGTGGACGCCGACGGCGCCCAGCGCGAGCGGCTGCGCGGGGCGCGCCGCGTGGCCGTGCCCGGCTGCTACCCGACGTCGGTGCTGCTGGCGCTCGCCCCGGCCTTCGCCGGCGGGGTCGCCGCGCAGGAGGCCGACGTGGTGGTCGTCGCCGCCTCCGGCACCTCGGGCGCGGGGCGCGGCGCTAGGACCGCGATGCTCGGCGCGGAGGTCATGGGCTCCATGAGCCCCTACGGCGTCGGCGGGCACCACCGCCACACCCCCGAGATCGAGCAGGGCCTGCGCGGCGCCGCGGGGCGCGAGCTCCGCATCAGCTTCACCCCCACCCTCGCGCCGATGCCCCGCGGGATCCTCGCGACCGCCACCGCCCGGGCGGCCCCGGGCGTGCGGGCCGCGCAGGTCAGGGCCGCCTACGAGGCCGCGTACGCCGACGAGCCGTTCGTCCGCCTCCTGCCCGAGGACAGGTGGCCGCGCACCAAGGACGTGATCGGGTCCAACGTCGTCGCCGTCCAGGTCGCCCTCGACGAGAGGGTGGGCCGCGTGGTCGCGGTGTCCGCCGTCGACAACCTCACCAAGGGAACAGCAGGAGCCGCCGTGCAGTGCCTCAACCTCGCGCTCGGGATCGACGAGACCACCGGGCTGCCGACCGCCGGGATCGCGCCGTGAGCGTCACCGCCGCCGCCGGGTTCCGCGCCGCCGGCGTCACCGCCGGCCTCAAGGCCTCGGGGACGCCCGACGTCGCGCTCGTCGTCAACGACGGGCCTCGCGACGCTGCCGCCGCGGTCTACACCTCCAACCGCTGCCGGGCGCACCCGGTCGCCTGGTCGCAGGTGGCCAGCTCCGACGGGCGCGTGGGGGCCGCGGTGCTCAACTCCGGCGGCGCCAACTGCTTCACCGGGCCCGACGGGTTCGCCCTCGTCCGCGCCACCGCCGAGCTCGTCGGCGAGCTCGTGGGGATCGGCGCCGGCGACGTGGTGGTGTGCTCCACCGGCCTCATCGGCGTGGGCTTCTCCCGCGAGCGGATGCTCGCCGGGGTGCGCGAGGCCCACGGCGCGCTGTCGACCGCCGGCGGCTCCGACGCGGCGATCGCCATCACCACCACCGACACCCACCACAAGGAGGCCGTGGTCGCCCACCCCTCCGGCTTCACCGTCGGCGGGATGGCCAAGGGCGCCGGGATGCTCGCCCCCTCGCTCGCGACGATGCTCGTGGTCCTCACCACCGACGCCGACGTCCCCGCGCAGCGCCTGGACACCGCGCTGCGGGCCGCGACCGCCGCCACGTTCGACCGGGTGGACTCCGACGGCTGCCAGTCCACCAACGACACCGTGCTGCTCATGGCCTCGGGCGTCTCGGGCGTGGTCCCGGAGACCGCCGCGTTCGAGGACGCCGTCCACCGGGTCTGCCACGACCTCGCGATGCAGCTGGTGCGCGACGCCGAGGGCGCCGACCACGACATCGCCATCACCGTCACGGGGGCCGCGACGGAGGCCGACGCCCTCGAGGTGGGCCGCTCCGTCGCCCGCAACAACCTCTTCAAGGCCGCGATCTTCGGCCGAGACCCCAACTGGGGCCGCGTCATGGCCGCCATCGGCACCACCTCGGCGACGTTCGACCCCCTCGTGCTCGACGTGAGCCTCAACGGGGTGGCGGTCTGCAGGGACGGTGGCGCCGGCGACGACCCGTCCGCCGTCGACCTCGCGCCGCGCGACGTCAGCGTCCTCGTCGACCTGCACGCCGGCACCGCCGAGGCGACGATCTGGACCAACGACCTCACCCACGCGTACGTCCACGAGAACAGCGCGTACTCCTCGTGAGCGCCCCCACCGGGTCGGCGGTCTCCGGGGGCAGCCCGAGCGAGGGCCTCAGCGCCGCCGCACGTGCGGCCGTGCTCGTCGAGGCGCTGCCGTGGCTCCAGCAGCTCGCCGGCTCCCTCGTCGTCGTGAAGTACGGCGGCAACGCCATGGTCGACGCCGAGCTGAAGCGCTCCTTCGCCGAGGACGTCACCCTCCTGCGCCTGGTGGGCCTGCGCCCCGTCGTCGTGCACGGCGGCGGCCCCCAGATCTCCTCGATGCTCGAGCGCCTCGGCATCGAGAGCGAGTTCCGCGGCGGCCTGCGCGTGACCACCCCCGAGGCCATGGACGTGGTCCGCATGGTCCTCACCGGCTCGGTCTCGCGCGAGCTCGTCGGGCTCCTCAACACCTTCGGCCCCCACGCGGTGGCGATCTCGGGGGAGGACGCCGGGCTGTTCTCCGCCGAGCGCCGCCCCGCGCTCGTCGACGGAGAGGAGGTCGACGTCGGCCTCGTCGGCGACGTCGTCAGCGTTGACCCAGCCGCCGTCCTCGACATCCTCGACGCCGGCCGCACCCCGGTCGTCTCCTCCGTCGCCCCCGAGGCCGACGGCGCCGGCACCCTGAACGTCAACGCCGACACCGCCGCCGCGGCGCTCGCGGTGGCGCTGGGCGCGGCCAAGCTCGTGGTCCTCACCGACGTCGCGGGCCTGTACTCGCGCTGGCCGGACGCGGGCTCGCTCGTCACCCGCACGACGGCCGCGGAGGTCGAGGCGATGCTCCCGGGCCTGGCCGCGGGGATGGTCCCGAAGATGGAGGCGTGCCTGCGCGCTGTGCGCGGAGGCGTCCCGCGGGCGCACGTGATCGACGGGCGCGTGCCGCACGCGCTCGTGCTGGAGGTACTGACCAACGCAGGGGTGGGGACGATGGTGGAGGCATGAGCGCCGTGAGCGAGAGCGACCTGGAGGCCGAGGTCCTGCGCGGGCCCGACACCGCGGGCGAGGACGTCATGGCGCGCTACGCCGCCTCGATCGTCGGCACCTACGGCACCCCGCAGCGCGTGCTGGTGCGCGGTGAGGGCGCGCAGGTGTGGGACGACCGCGGCCGGCGCTACGTCGACCTCCTCGGGGGGATCGCCACCGCCGTCCTCGGCCACGCCCACCCGACGCTGACCGCGGCGATCACCGCCCAGATGGCCACGCTCGGGCACGTGTCGAACTTCTTCGCCACCCCCGTGCAGGTGTCCCTCGCCGAGCAGCTGCTGCGGATCACCGGCGCCCCCCAGGGCTCCGGGGTGTTCTTCGCCAACTCCGGCGCGGAGGCCAACGAGGCCGCGTTCAAGATGGCCCGGCGCACCGGTCGCCCGCGCGTCATCGCCGCCCGGGGGGCCTTCCACGGCCGGACGATGGGCGCGCTGAGCCTCACCGCGAACCCCACGTACCGCCAGCCCTTCGAGCCGCTGGTCCCCGGGGTCGAGCACGTGCCCTTCGGCGACGTCGACGCCCTGGCCGCCGCGGTCGCGGCCGACCCCTCCTCGGTCGCCGCCGTGTTCCTCGAGCCGGTGCAGGGCGAGGGCGGGATCATCCCGGCCCCGCCCGGCTACCTCGAGGCGGCCCGCGCCATCACGAGCGCCGCCGGCGCCCTGCTGGTCTTGGACGAGGTGCAGACCGGCATGGGCCGCACCGGCGAGTGGTTCGCCCACCAGGTCCGCGATGCCTCGACCTCGGGGGGGCCCTCCCTGGGCCTGCCCGCCGGCGCCCTGCCCGACGTCGTGACGGTCGCCAAGGGCCTCGGCGGCGGAGTGCCGGTCGGCGCGGCCGTGGCGTTCGGCGAGCGCACCGCCTCCCTGCTGGGGGCCGGGATGCACGGCACCACCTACGGCGGGAACCCGCTGTCCTGCGCCGCCGGGCTGGCGGTGATCCACACCGTGGAGCGCGACGACCTGCGGGGCGCCGCACGCCGCATCGGCGAGACCCTCGAGCGCACCGCCGACGAGATCCGCGGCGGGGCGGGCCATCCCCTGCTCGACGGGGTCCGCGGGGTGGGCGCGCTGCGCGCCCTGGTGCTGACCCGTCCGCTCGCCACGGCGTTCACGGCCGCCGCCCTGGACGCGGGGTTCATCGTCAACGCGGTCGCGCCGGGCGCCGTGCGCCTGGCGCCGCCGCTGGTGCTCACCCCCGGCCAGCTCGAGGAGTTCACGACCGCCCTGCCCGACCTGCTGGACGCCGCCCTGCATCACGAGGAGACCTCATGATCGCGATGCCGCAGCACTTCCTGCGCGACGACGACCTCACCCAGGACCAGCAGGCCGAGGTGCTGCGCAGCGCGCTCGCCCTCAAGGCGGCGCGAGCGGAGCGCCGCGAGGGCCCGCACCCGCTCGCCGACCCCGTCCTCGGGGCCCGCCCCGTGGCGCTGGTCTTCGACAAGCCGTCCACGCGCACCCGCCTGTCCTTCTCCACCGGGGTCCTCGAGCTCGGTGGCTTCCCCCTGGTGCTGGACAGCGCCACCTCCCAGCTCGGCCGCGGCGAGCCCGTCGCCGACACCGCGCGGGTGCTCGGACGCCAGGTCGCCGCCATCGCGTGGCGCACCGGGCTCCAGGAGGGCCTGGAGGAGATGGCCCGTCACGCGGGCGTGCCGGTGGTCAACGCGCTCACCGACCTCCTGCACCCCTGCCAGGTCCTCGCGGACCTCCTCACCGTCGCCGAGCGGCGCGGGGGCGTCGACGCGCTGCCGGGCACGGTGCTCGCCTACGTCGGCGACGGGGCGAACAACATGGCGAACAGCTACCTCCTGGGAGGCGCGGTCGCCGGCCTGCACGTGCGGATCGGCACCCCGGCCCCGCTCGTGCCCGACGCCGGCGTGCTCGCCGACGCCCGCGCGATCGCCGCGTCGACCGGCGGCTCGGTGGCCGTCGTCGAGGACGCGGCCGAGGCCGTCGCCGGCGCTGACGTGGTCGCCACCGACACGTGGGTGTCCATGGGCGACGAGGAGGGCTCCGCCGCGCGCGTCGAGGCGCTCCGGGGCCACTCGGTCACCGCCGCGCTGATGGCGGGCGCCGCGCCGGGAGCCGGCGTGCTGCACTGCCTCCCCGCCTACCGGGGCCTGGAGATCGAGGAGGCCTACCTCGACGGGCCGACCTCGTGGGTGTGGGACGAGGCGGAGAACCGCCTCCACGCCCAGAAGGCGCTGCTGCTCGCCCTCCTGGAGGCCAGGCGTTGACCCCTGCCGGCTCGACCGCGCAGGCTACCCGGTCCGACGCCGCGGCCCCGCCCACCCGCGTCGCGCGGCACGCGCGGATCACCGCGATGCTCGCCGCGACCGGGTACCGCAGCCAGTCCGAGATCGCCCGCGCGCTCGCGGAGGACGGCGTGGTCGTCACCCAGGCCACGCTCTCGAGGGACCTCGACGAGCTGGGCGCCACCAAGGTCCCCACCCCTCACGGCCGCTTCTACGCGGTGCCGCCCGAGGGCGGTGAGAGCGCCCGCCCGTCCGGCACCGGCGCCGCGCCGGGCGCCGGGTGGTCCGACGTGCGGCTGGCGCGCCTGGCTGAGGAGCTGCTCACCACCGTCGACACCTCTGGCGACCTGGTGGTCGTCCGCACCCCGCCGGGCGCCGCCCAGTTCTTCGCCAGCGCCCTGGACCGCGCCGCGCTCGCCCCCGTCGTCGGCACCATCGCCGGCGATGACACGGTGCTCCTCATCGCCCGACCCGGCGCCGGCGCCGGGCTCGCGGCCGACCTGCTGGCCCTGGCCAGCGGACAGGTCCCCGAGCCCGCCGCCTCCTGAGCCCTGTCGTCCCGCACCCGCCCGACCGTGCCCGCCGCCCGTTCCCACCCGACCAGCACCAGAGAGGCCACCATGACCCAGAACCCCGACGTCCCCCAGCTCCGGCACACCCCCACCGGCACCGCCACCGCCTTCGACGGCGGAGGCGTCGGCCGCGTCGTCCTGGCCTACTCCGGGGGCCTCGACACCTCCGTGGGCATCGGGTGGATCACCGAGGCCACCGGCGCCGAGGTCGTCGCGGTGGCCGTCGACGTCGGGCAGGGCGGCGAGGACCTCGAGACCATCCGCCAGCGCGCCCTGGACTGCGGGGCCGTCGAGGCCTACGTCGCCGACGCCCGCGACGAGTTCGCCGACGAGTACTGCCTCCCCGCGCTGCAGGCCGGCGCGCTGTACATGGACCAGTACCCGCTGGTCTCCGCGATCTCGCGCCCCGTCATCGTCAAGCACCTCGTCCTCGCCGCGCGCGAGCACGGCGCCACCGTCGTCGCCCACGGCTGCACCGGCAAGGGCAACGACCAGGTGCGCTTCGAGGCCGGGATCGCCGCCATCGCCCCCGACCTCACCTGCATCGCCCCCGTCCGCGACCTCGCGCTCACCCGCGACAAGGCGATCGAGTTCGCCACCGCCCACCGGCTGCCGATCGAGACGACGAAGAACAACCCGTTCTCCATCGACGCCAACGTGTGGGGGCGCGCGGTGGAGACCGGGTTCCTCGAGGACATCTGGAACGCCCCTACCAAGGACGTCTACAGCTACACCGAGGAGCCGGGCCAGTCCCCGGGCCCCGACGAGGTGACGATCGTCTTCGAGCGCGGCGTGCCGGTGGCCATCGACGGTGAGGCCGTC
>JBBSRD010000007.1:0-24249 GCA_038243415.1 Actinomycetales bacterium
AGGGTCCCGGCCATCAGCGCGGAGGGCAGGCGCAGGGCGACGATCGAGTCGCCGGCCAGCTCGGTCATGGCCGGGGCGATCACCGGCGTCAGCGGCGGCTGGTCCGAATAGCCCCACGCGAGGCGCTGACCGGCCGCGAGGAAGTACAGCTCGTCGCGGTGGTAGCCGTACCGGGGGCTGAGGGCGAGGAGGACGGCGGTGAGCGTGGCAGCGGTGAGCGCGACGGGGCGCCGCGCGAGCGGTGGCAGCGGACCGGGCGTGGCGCGCGAGGTCGGTGGCGCGGCGGCGCTCCTGCTGGCCATCACGATCAACCTCTCGGTGGTTCACCCCAGCACCGTGCGGACCAGCAGCAGGAGGCCCGAGACGGCGGTGACGGTGAGCACCAGCAGGCGGAAGCGCCCACCGGCGTCCACGTGCCGGCGCACCGGGGACGAGACGAGGAAGCCGACGGCCATGACGGGCAGCAGGACCAGCCCCGCGGACACCTGGTGGGCGCTGACCTGTCCGGTGGCGGCGAGCAGCCCGAGGGAGATCGGGACCCCGAACGCGAAGAACGCGCCCATCGTCGCGCGCGCCGTCGCCCCGGACGAGCGCTGGTAGAGCAGCGCCATGGGAGGCCCACCGATGGACGTCGCGGTCGCCAGCGCCCCGGAGACGGAGCCGGCGAGCAGCAGCGTGCGCGTCGTGCGCACGGGCCGCCAGCTCGTCGACGACGCGCCCACGGCCGCGAGGACGGCGACCGCGACGACCAGCGCCAGGCCGCGCGGCGGGAGCACCGCCACGGCCACGAGCCCGACGACCGTGCCCGGCAGACGACCGATCATCGCGACGCCCACCTCGCGCCAGGCGATGTGACGCCTCTCGCGGACGGCCGTCAGCGCGGGGAGGGCCAGGACGAGGACCAGGAGGGTCGCGGGCAGCAGCGTCGGGTCGACCAGGGCGGTGATCGGAGCGGCCACGACGGCCATCCCGAAGCCGGACAGACCTTGGACGAAGGCGCCCACGAGCACCGCGGCGCCCACGACGAGCAGGACGCTCGTCGGGGGCGCCGCGGCGAGCAGCTCGCCCACCGCTGCGAGGGGGCTCCCGCTCAGGCCTCGATCAGCGAGCGCAGCACGTACTGCAGGATCCCGCCGTGGCGGTAGTAGTCCGCCTCGTGCGGGGTGTCGATGCGCAGCACCGCGTCGAAGACGACCGGCTCGGCGCCGTCACGACGCGCCTCGACGTGCACCGTCTCCGGGGCGCCGCCCTCGTCGAGAGCCGTGATGCCCGTGATGTCGAAGGTCTCCGTACCGTCCAGCCCGAGCGAGGCGGCCGACTCCCCCACCGGGTACTGCAGCGGCGCCACGCCCATGCCGATGAGGTTGGAGCGGTGGATGCGCTCGTAGCTCTCGGCAATGACGGCCCGCACGCCGAGCAGCGTGGTGCCCTTGGCAGCCCAGTCGCGGCTGGACCCCGACCCGTACTCCTTGCCGACCAGGACGACGAGCGGCGTGCCCTCGCGGGCGTAGTGCTGGGCGGCGTCGTAGATGGTCTCCTGCGGGCCGCCGTCGACCGTGAAGTCCCGGGTGAAGCCGCCGGCCACGCCGTCGAGCAGCTGGTTGCGCAACCGGATGTTCGCGAACGTGCCGCGGATCATCACCTCGTGGTTGCCGCGCCGGGACCCGTAGGAGTTGAAGCTGGAGCGCTCCACGCCGTGCTCGGACAGGTAGCGCCCCGCAGGGCTGTCGGCCTTGATGGAGCCGGCGGGGCTGATGTGGTCGGTCGTCACCGAGTCGCCGAGCATGGCCAGGACGCGGGCGCCGGCGATGTCGGTGACCGGCGCCGGCTCGGCGGGCATCCCGTCGAAGTACGGGGGCTTGCGCACGTAGGTGCTGTCCTCGTCCCACGCGAAGGTGTCGCCCTCGGGCGTGGGCAGCGAGCGCCACCGCTCGCCCCCGGCGAAGACGTCGGCGTAGTCCTTGGTGAACATGTCCTGGCTGATGGCGCCGGCGATCGTCGACTCGATCTCCGCGTCCGAGGGCCACACGTCGCGCAGGAAGACGGGGTTGCCGTCGCTGCCGGTGCCCAGGGGCTCGGTGTCGGGGTCCCAGTCCATGGTGCCGACGAGGGCGTAGGCGATGACCAGGGGCGGGGAGGCCAGGTAGTTCATCTGCACGTCGGGGTTGATCCGGCCCTCGAAGTTACGGTTGCCCGACAGCACCGCGGCCACCGACAGGTCGTGCTCGGCGACCGCCGCCGAGAGCTCCGGCGCGATGGGCCCGGAGTTGCCGATGCACGTGGTGCAGCCGTACCCCACGAGGTTGAACCCGAGCTTCTCGAGGTAGGGCGTGAGCCCGGACTTGTCGTAGTAGTCGGTGACCACCTTGCTGCCCGGTGCCAGCGACGTCTTGACCCACGGCGGCACGCTCAGCCCCGCGTCGACGGCGTTGCGGGCCAGCAGCGCTGCGCCGATCATCACCGAGGGGTTCGAGGTGTTCGTGCACGAGGTGATCGCGGCGATGACGACGTCGCCGTGGTCGATCTCGGTCTTCGTGCCGTCCGCCAGGGTCACGGGCACGCGACGGTGCGGACGGTCGTCGGCGTGGCCGGGGTGGGCCGGAGGGGGGCTGCCGAAGCCTCCCTTGACGGGGTCGGACGCGGGGAAGGTCTCCTCGAGCCCCTCGTCCCGGGTGAAGCCGTGGGGGGCGTCCACGACGGAGGACGTCGCAGCGTCGGCCGCTTCCCCCGCGGCCGGCTTGTCCTGGGGCGCGTAGTCCTCGAGGGCGGCGCGGAACGCCCACTTCGACTCGGACAGCTCGATCCGGTCCTGCGGGCGCTTCGGACCGGCGATCGAGGGGACCACGGTGGACAGGTCGAGCTCGAGCCGCTCGGAGAACCGCGGCTCCACGCTCGGGTCGTGCCACAGCCCCTGGACCCTGGTGTAGGCCTCGACGAGCGCGACCTGCTCCTCGCTGCGGCCGGTGAGGCGGAGGTAGTCCAGCGTCACGTCGTCGATGGGGAAGATGGCGCACGTCGACCCGAACTCCGGGCTCATGTTGCCGATGGTGGCGCGGTTGGCCAGCGGCACCGCGGCCACGCCCTCGCCGTAGAACTCCACGAACTTGCCGACGACGCCGTGGGCGCGCAGCTGCTCGGTGATCGTCAGCACGACGTCGGTGGCGGTGGTGCCGTCGGGGATGGTGCCGGTGAGCCTGAAACCGACGACCTGCGGGATGAGCATGGACACCGGCTGACCGAGCATCGCGGCCTCCGCCTCGATGCCGCCGACGCCCCAGCCGAGCACGCCGAGGCCGTTGACCATGGTGGTGTGGGAGTCGGTGCCCACGCACGTGTCGGGGTAGACCACGCCGTCGCGCTCGACGACCACGCGGGCAAGGTGCTCGATGTTGACCTGGTGGACGATGCCGGTGCCGGGCGGGACCACCTTGAAGTCGTCGAAGGCGCCCTGGCCCCAGCGCAGGAACTGGTAGCGCTCGCCGTTGCGCTGGTACTCCATCTCGACGTTGCGCTCGAACGCGTCCGGGGTGCCGGCGACGTCGACGATGACGGAGTGGTCGATGACGAGCTCGGCCGGTGCCAGCGGGTTGACCTTCGTGGCGTCACCGCCGAGGTCGGTGATGGCCTCGCGCATCGTGGCGAGGTCGACGATGCACGGGACACCGGTGAAGTCCTGCATCACCACGCGCGCCGGCGTGTACTGGATCTCCACGGACGGCGTCGCCGCCGGGTCCCAGCCGGCGACCGCCGCGACGTGCTCGGCCGTGGTGTTGGCGCCGTCCTGGGTGCGGATGAGGTCCTCCAGCAGCACCTTGAGGCTGAAGGGGAGGTCCTTCGCGCCCTCGATGCCGTGGATCGGGTGGTAGCGGTAGCTCTGGTCGCCCACCTCGAGGGTCTGGGTTCCGGTGCTGTCCGTGGTGCTGGTGCCGTTCGTGGTGCTGGGGCTCATGGGGGCGTTCCACCTCTCGTCATCGGGACGGCGGCCCGGCCGGCGCCGCCCACCGCGACGCCCCGTCGAGAGGCGGTGCGCGTTGGTCAGCACCGAAGCTGCCTGCTGATCTCATGGTATCCCCGAGCACCGACACGGCTCCTGCGCTCGGGAGCGACAGGGCTGCGCGATCCCTAGGCTCAGGTGATGGCAGAGCCTGAGGGAGCGGCACCGGACCTCGAGCGGAGCGGTGGCGCACCCTGGCGCCACCGACCTGCCACGGTTGCTGAGACGCGTGGCGGTGCACCGGTCTCCCGGCTCCCCCGACCTCGCAGAGGAGCAGCGCTGGTCTGCGGCCTGGTCCGCCCTGCTCGAGCGGACGACATCGCCCTCCTCGCGGCGATCGAGCGGGCGGGCGGCGCGGCGTTCCGCACCCTGGGCATGGACGCGGTCGCCGACGACGAGCCGATCCCTCCGGAGACGCTGGAGCGTCACCGACGCGCCGGACGGGCGTGGGTGGCCGTCGACGAGGCGGACCGACCCGTCGGCTACCTCGTGCTGGACCTGCTCGACGGGGCCGCGCACGTCGAGCAGGTGAGCGTCCACCCCGACGCCCGCGGGCAGCGGCTCGGCGGCGCGCTGCTGGACGCCGCCCAGGAGTGGTCAGCGCTGCACGCCTCGGGAGCGCTGACGCTGACCACGTTCGCCGAGGTGCCGTGGAACGCCCCGTACTACCGCAGGCTCGGTTTCGTGGAGGTCGCGCGCGACGCCGGGCCGCCGGGGCTGCGGGGTCTCGTGGACCACGAGACCGGGCTCGGGATGTCCTGCTGGCCGCGCGTGGCGATGCGGCGGACGCACCCGCGCGCGACGGACGCCGGTCCGCTCCTCGAGATCCGCGCCGCCACGACCGACGACGTGGGCGGCGTGCTGGCGCTGTGGCGCTGCGCCGCCGAGAACGACGACCGGCCCGCGGACGACGCCGAGCACGTCCAAAAGCTGATCGCCCGCGACCCCGAGGCGCTGGTCCTGGTGGTCGACGGTGGCGCGATCGTGGGCACCGTGATCGCCGGCTGGGACGGATGGCGGTGCCACCTGTACCGGCTGGCCGTCGCGCCGTCGCACCGCCGGCGCGGCGTGGCATCTGCGCTGCTGACACACGCCGAGGCGCGTCTCCGTTCCCTCGGGGGCGCCCGCGCAGACGCGATGGTGCTGGGGGGCAACGGTGGCGGGCACGGGCTGTGGCGGACCGCGGGCTATGCACCGCAGGCGCGGTGGCGGCGGTGGACGAAGGCGCTCACCGGCTGGCCGCCACACCATGGGTGATCACGCTGAGTTGAGGCATCATTGCTGCTCACAGCGATATTGACCCGTCCGTGGACTGTCGGTGGTCGCCTCTAGCGTTGCCCTCATGATCACTGCGGCAGCGCTCCGGGAGCGTCCGGGACACCCTCGCGAGGCGCTCGCTGCGCTGCGCGCGGGGGTCGACGCCGCAGCCACCGCTCCCTTGTGGCGCTGCATCGACGGGGAGGTCGCCGAGGCCGTCGCCGACCTGGACCGCGAGGCGTCGAGGGTGGACGCCGCTCGGCTGCGCCTGCTCACCGAGGCCGACCAGCGAGGCATCGCCGCGGCGGCCGGGGCGACCTCCACCGCGCAGTGGTACGCGCACACCACGACCAGCCGCCGTCAGCACGCCGGGCACCGCGTCGCCCTCGCCCGCTCGGTCAACGGCCCCCTGGCCGCGACCGGCGCGGTGCTCGCCACCGGAGGGATCACCGGTGATCACGCCGCGGTCATCCACCGCGTGATGACAGCCCTGCCGATCGCCCTCGACGCGGAGACCCGCGAGCGGGCCGAGGGCTTCCTGCTGGAGCAGGCCCTCACGCACGACCCCGCCCAGCTCGCCTTCCTCGGGACCGCTTTGCGCCACGCGGTGACCGGCGACGACGGCCACCGCGCCGACCGGGAGGAGACCCGCGCCATCGGGGCCGAAGGGGTCACCCTGGTGCGAGACGACGACGGGCGCTGGCACCTGCGCGGCGTCCTGGCGCCCGAGTCCGGGGTACGGCTGCGCACGGCCCTGGACGCCCTCTCCGCCCCGGGCAGCGCCCACGCCGGGGCCCGGGACGGCCGCCCGGCGTGCCAGCGCCGCGCCCAGGCCCTGACGCATCTCGCCGACACCTGGCTGAGCGGCCATCCCGGCGACGGACCGGCAGCCGCCGATCCCGTCGCGCCGAGCACCGACGACCGCCACGTCCGCGAGCTGCCCGGCTCGGCGCGCCCGCACCTGACCCTCACCGTGCCGATCGCCACCGCGCTGCCCCCCGCGAGACGGGCGCCACCCCGGCCCTCCTGGAGGGCGGGTTCCCGCTCTCCCCCGCCACGCTGGCCACCCTGGAGTGCGACGCGGTGGTCACGCCGATCCTCGTCGACGAGGCGGGCAGCCCCCTCGACGTCGGTCAGCGTCTCTACGCCTTCCCGGCCCGCATCCGCGCCGCCATCACCCACCCGGACCGCCACTGCACCTTCCGCGGCTGCGAGCGCCCACCGGGCTGGTGCCAGGTCCACCACCTCGTCAGCTACGCCACCGGCGGCCGCACGAGCGAGCGCAACGGAACCCTGCTGTGCGGCTACCACCACCGCCACGTCCACCGTCACGGGTGGCGCGGCGAGGTGAGCGACGCCCGGGTGCTCTGGCACCCGCCCCACCGAGGCGATCCGCACGTCCCGCCCCCGCCGTGGGCCGGTGCCCTGCGGGCCCTCGTCGACGACTGGCGCGGACGGTGGAGAGTCCCCGAGGTCCCGGCGGCCTGAGCCCCGGGAGGCCGTCCTGGCCCGGAGCGGGTAGCAAGGAGCCATGGAGCCATCGCTGTTCTTCGTCGGCACCGCCACCACGATCCTTCGCGCGTGCGGGTTCACGATCCTCACCGACCCGAACTTCCTCCACGCCGGCGAGCGCGCCTACCTCGGCTACGGCCTGGTCTCCAAGCGCCTCACCGAGCCCGCGATCGGCGTCGAGGACGTGCCGGACCTCGACGTCATCGTCCTGTCCCACGTGCACGGGGACCACTGGGACCGCCGCGCCCGCCGCGGCCTCGACCGGGGCGTGCCCGTGGTCACCACCCACGAGGCCGCCAAGAAGCTCCGCCGGCAGGGCTTCGAGAAGGCCCAGGGGTTGGTCCGCTGGGCCACCCGCACCTTCCACCGCGGTGACGCCACCCTCACGATCACCGCGGTGCCGGCGCGGCACGCGGGCGGCGTGCTGGGCAACCTGCTGCCGTCCGTCAACGGTCACGTCCTGGACGTCGAGGAGGGAGGCCGACTGCAGCTCCGTCTGTGGCTCAGCGGTGACACCGTGCTGTTCTTCGGCCTCGACCAGATCGCGGAGCGCTGGCCCGACATCGACGCCGGCGTCCTCCACCTCGGCGGGACGCGGCTCCCGGCGGGCCAGCGCTGGGGACCGCTGGTCACCCTCGACGGCGAGGGCGGCGCGGAGGCCGTCGAGCGGGTGCGCCCGCGCGTGGTGGTGCCGGTCCACAACGACGACTACGGCGTCTTCGCGAGCCCGCGCGAGGAGTTCGTCGACGCTCTCGAGCGCCGGGGTCTCGGCGACCGCCTGGCGCTGGTCGACCGCGGTCAGACGATCGCTCTGCCGGTGCGCGGCTGACCGCGGTCGGCGCGCGGTCGGGCACGACGCGCCGGTGACCGATCCCGACGACGAGCGCCCCGCGCCGACGCGGCGCCAGCAGCGCAGCGACGTCCTCGTGGCGCTCGCGCTGGCCGCCGCGGGAGCGCTCAGCCTCGTGGTGGTGCGCGACGCCGGCGTGCCGCAGCCACCCTGGGCGCCCTCGACGCTCGAGCAGATCGCCTGGCTGGGCGCCCTCACCCTGCCCCTGGCGGTCCGGCGGCGCTGGCCCGCCGCGGTGCTCGCCGTCGTCGGGTCCCTCTACATCGCCCTGCAGGCCCGCGGGGTCTTCGAGCCCTGCGTGACCTCGATCGTGCTCTACCTCGCGCTCTTCACCGTCGGCGCCTGGACGGCCGACCGCCGCGCCGCGACGGCGGTGCGGGCCGTCGTGATCATCGCGATGTTCTCGTGGCTCGGGATCTCGCTGTCGCTGACGGCCTTGTCGGAGGTGGCTCTCCCGCCCTCGGCCCCCGACGGCTCCTCACCGACCGGGCTGCTCCCGCCCCGGACCGCCGCGGTCGTGCTGGGCACCGCCGTCAACGCGGTGTTCTTCGGTGCGGCCTGGGTCTTCGGCGACCTGGCGTGGCGCGCCGGTGCGCAGCAGCGCGAGCTGGAACGGACCAACGAGGCGCTGCGCCGTTCGAGGAGCGAGAACGCCCGCCGCGCCGTGCTGGCCGAGCGGGTCCGGATCGCCCGCGAGCTGCACGACGTCGTCGCCTCCCACGTCTCCGTCATGGGCGTGCAGGCCGGCGCCGCACGCGCCGTCATGGACGCCGACCCCGACGCCGCACGCTCGGCGCTGCGCGCGGTGGAGGAGACGGGACGCACGGCCGTGGCCGAGATGCACCAGCTCGTCGGCGTGCTGCGCGACGACGACGGCGAGGTCGCTGCCGGAGGAGGCGGCGGCCGGCGCACGCCGGAGCCACCGGTCCCGGTGCTGACCGCGATCCCCGCGCTGGTGGCGCGGGTGCGGGTCGGCGGCATGGACGCCGACTACGAGGTGGTCGGCGACGAACGACCCGTCCCGGCCGCGATCGGTGTCTCCGCCTACCGGGTGGTCCAGGAGGCCCTGACCAACGTGGTGCGCCACGCCGGGGCCCGCTCGGTGCGGGTGAGGCTGCGCCACGTGCCCCGAGCCCTGGAGGTGGAGGTGGTCGACGACGCCCGCGGTGCCGCGCCGGGCGGCGAGGCTCGCGCCGGGGCGCACGGGCACCCCTCCGGGGGGACCGGCCTCGTCGGCATGGCCGAGCGCGTCGCCCTGCACGACGGGCTCCTCGACGTGGGCCCGCGCCCCCGCGGCGGCTTCCGCGTCCGGGCACGCTTCCCCCTGAGGGACGCACCGTAAACGCGCCCACGCGGCTCCTCCTCGTCGACGACCAGCCTCTGGTGCGCGCCGGGTTCGCGATGATCCTGGGGATCGAGCCGGACCTGGAGGTCGTCGGTGAGGCCGGCGACGGTGACGCGGCCCTCGCCGCGGCGATCGAGCTCGCGCCCGACGTCGTGCTCATGGACGTCCAGATGCCCGGCACCGACGGCATCACGGCCACCCGGGCCGTCGTCGCCGCGAGCGCCGCGAAGGTCGTGGTGCTCACCACCTTCGACCGCGACGACTACCTCTTCGCCGCCCTCGAGGCCGGCGCCAGCGGGTTCCTGCTCAAGAACGCCGAGCCGGAGGAGCTGGTGGCCGCGGTCCGCGTCGTCGCCGGCGGCCAGGCGCTGCTGGACCCTGCCGTGACCGCGCGCGTCATCGCCTCCTTCGCCGCCCGGCCGGCGCGGGCCGCGCGCTCCGACCTCCACGACGGCCTGACCGGGCGCGAGCGCGAGGTCCTGGTCCGGCTCGCGCACGAGGAGTCCAACGCCGAGATCGTCCAGCACCTCTTCCTCGGCGAGGCCACGGTGAAGACCCACGTCTCACGGGTGCTGGCCAAGCTGGGGCTGCGCGACCGCGTGCAGGCGGTCGTGCACGCCTACCAGAGCGGGCTGGTCCAGCCGGGCGGGTGAGCGCCCCGCACTGCTGGCACCGGACCCGCCCTGCAGGTGGCGGGTCCTCCTCACGGATGACGCCGGCGACCCTCCTCGTGGCGGACGCGGGCAGCGACCGGTGCTGCCTACCGTCATCCCATGACCACCACCACCACGGCCCCGACGCCTCAGCGCGGGTCGGTGCTCGAGCTCGAGGGCATCACCCGCCGCTTCGGCACGGTGACGGCCCTGGACGACGTCTCCTTCACCGTCTCCCCCGGGCGGCTGACGGGCTTCGTCGGCGCGAACGGCGCCGGCAAGACCACGACGATGCGCACCGTCCTGGGCATCGCGACGCCCGACGCCGGCGAGGTGCGCTTCGGCGGCGCGCCGGTCGGCCTCACCGCCCGCCAGTCCTTCGGGTACATGCCCGAGGAGCGTGGGCTCTACCCGAAGATGCCGGTGCTCGCCCAGCTCGTCTTCCTCGGCCAGCTCTACGGGCTCACCCGGTCCGGTGCCCGCGAGGCGGCCATGACGCTGCTGGAGCGCGTGGGGCTCGCGGAGCGCAGCGGGGACCGCCTCGACTCGCTGTCGCTGGGCAACCAGCAACGCGTGCAGGTCGTCGCCTCGCTCGTCCACGACCCGGTGCTGCTGCTCCTCGACGAGCCGTTCAGCGGCCTCGACCCCGTCGCCGTCGACACCCTGGCCGTCCTGCTGCGCGAGCGCGCCGCGGCGGGGGTGCCGGTGCTGTTCTCCAGCCACCAGCTCGAGCTGGTGGAGGCCCTGTGCGACGACGTGGTCATCCTCGACGCCGGCCGGGTGGTGGCCGCGGGCCGGGCTGGGGAGCTGAGGGAGAGCGCCGCTCCCCACCGCTACCGCATCGTCGTCGAGCCCGACGCGGGGTTCCTCCGCGAGCTGGCAGCGACCGGGGCGCTGGCCGGGTTGAAGGTGCTTGACGTCGACGGCCCCACCGCGCTCGTCGAGCTGGGCGCCCGCTCCCCTGCCGGCGCTGCGGCCAGCTCCCCCGCGGACGACCAGGCGCTCCTGCGCGCCGCCCTCGAACGCGGTCCGGTGCGCGAGATGCGCCGCGTCGTCCCCACCCTCGCCGAGCTCTACCGAGAGGCCACAGCATGAGCACCGTGAGCGACACCCGCGACGCGACCCACGGGGGGAGCGCCTCCTCCCCGGTCGACGGCACGCCCCGCTCGGCGCCGGAGCGACGCGCAGCGCTGACGACCCTGCCCGCCACACGCCTCGTCGCCGCGCGCGAGATCGCCGTCAAGCTGCGCGACAAGGCGTTCCTCATCAGCACCGCGGTGACGCTGGCGATCATCGCCGGCTCCATCCTCGTCCCGGCGCTGTTCCTCGACGGCGGCGCGGAGGAGCACGACGTCGCCGCGGTCGGGCCCGTGGCCACGGCTGCGCTGACCGATGCAGGCAAGGGCGCACCGGACCTTCGCCTCACCGCGGTGCCGGCGGCCGACGCTGTGGCCGCCGAGCGCGCCGTGAGCAGCGGCGACGTGGACGCGGCGCTGCTGCCGGCCCCGGGCGGGCAGGACGGCGGGCTGCAGCTCGTGGCCGACGACACGGCGCCCTCGGACCTGCTGGACGCGCTGAACGCCTCCGTGCAGTCGCAGCGGACCCGGGCCACGCTGAGCGACCTCGGTGCCAGCGCGGACCAGGTCTCGGCCGTGACGAGCGCGCCCGTCACCCTGCGCCTGCTGGACGACAGCGGGACGGCCCAGGTGGCGAGCATCGTCGCGATCGTCTTCGCGGCGCTCTTCTTCTTCACCGTCTTCACGTTCGGGTTCCAGATCGCCCAGTCCGTCACGGAGGAGAAGGCGAGCCGGGTGGTCGAGCTCCTCGTGGCCGCCGTCCCGATCCGGGCGCTGCTCGTCGGGAAGGTCGCGGGCACCTCCGTCCTCGCGGTGGGGCAGATGGTCGTGCTCCTCGCCGGCGGCATGCTGGCGCTCGCCGCGACGGGCCAGGGCGACCTCATCGCCACCGTCGCACCGGCCAGCGGGTGGTTCCTCGTGTTCTTCCTGCTGGGGTTCACGATGCTCTCGACGCTGTGGGCGGCCGCGGGCGCGCTGGCTGCGCGGATCGAGGACCTGCAGTCGACCACCGTGCCGATGCAGATGCTCGTGCTCCCGCCCTTCTTCGTCGGCGTCTACGTCACCACGCCGGGGACGCTGCTGACCGCGTTGTCCTACGTGCCGTTCACGGCTCCGCTGTCGATGCCGCGGCGCCTGCTCATCGGCGACGCCTCCTGGTGGGAGGCGCTGGTCTCGGCGGGGATCATCGCCGCCACCACCGTCGTGCTCGTCGCGGTGGCCTCGCGCCTCTACCGGGGCTCGCTGCTCCGCACCGGCTCGAAGTCCTCCGTCAAGGCCGCCTGGGCCGCGGCCGCGCGGGGCTGAGGCGCCGAGAGCTCCCTCCCCCGTGGGACCGAACGTGGGGGGGCAGCCACGGGCGCGCAGCGCCAGGATGGCCCGGTGGAGAACGACGCTGCAGCTGATCGGGTCGTCATCGCCGAGCTGGTGAGCGATCGCCGTCGTCCACCGGAGCAGTGGGTGGCGCTCTTCGCCGGCGGCTGGCCGTCGTTCATGGGCGCCGACGAGGTCGCCGCGCGGTGCCTGCCCCGGGTCCGCGAGCTCTTCGGTGGCTTGGAGGCGGCCCTGACGCAGCTGGAGCCGAGCGGCGCGAGCGGCACGGACGATCCCTGCGCCGCGCGACCGCAGATGATCGCTGCCGCGTGGGGCGTGCCGATCGCCTGGGACGAGGACCCGGAGCGACTCCCCGGCGGGTACTCCGACGCGCTGGTGCGGGCGCTCGGCGACGCGAGGACCGCCGCACCGGTGGACACGCTCGTGGTGTGCGCCGCACAGGTGCGCCCCGACCTGCGCGGCTCGGGGCTCGCGGCGCGGCTGCTGACCCATCTCATCGAGGTGGGGGCCGACCAGGGCCTGCTCCGGGTCGTGGTCCCGCTGCGCCCGAGCACCAAGAGCCGCTACCCGCTGGCAGCGATCGAGGACTACGCGACCTGGACGCGGGCGGACGACGCGGCGTTCGACCCTTGGCTGCGCACGCACCTGCGCATGGGCGCGAGCGTCGTCTCCACCGTCGAGGCGTCCCAGACGTTCAGCGGGACGCGGGAGCGGTGGGAGGCATGGAGCGGGAGACCGCTCCCCGGAGACGGTCGCCACGTGATCGACGGTGCGCTCGCACCGCTCGAGATCATCGGCGACCGCGGCGTCCTCGTCGAGCCGGGGATCTGGGTCCGCCACCGCTGAGGTGGTCAGCGGTGGCGCTCCTGACGGGTCAGCCACAGGCCGCCCAGCAGCAGGGCACCCCACAGCGCGAAGAGCGGGTCCCACAGCGCGGCGTGCCCGATCATCGCCCGCCGGTCGATCGGACCGCCCGGGTCGACCTGCCCCGTGAGCACCGCCACCGCGACGCCCGCCACGACCCCGCCGTAGAGGACGAGGAAGGCCCCGCCGACCCAGCCGACCCCGCGCACGACCCTCCGCAGCGCACCGCGGGCCCTGGCCTCGACGACGATCGGCACCACCCCTGCCACTGCCTTGACCACGGCCGCCGAGTCCACCACGGCGTTCGCCGCGGCGGGGCTCTCCGCGGCGAGGTCGCTCGCCTGAGCGCTCACGGTGTCCAGCAGCCACCGTCCGCCGAACGCCCAGTACACGCTGAAGCCGGCGTGGACCAGCGCCGCTGCGCCGGCTGCCACGAGCAGCCGCAGACCGGGGCGGCGCGCCGACGTGGTCTCCACGGTCCACACCGTAGGCGGCGCCAGCGCCGGGGGGTCAGGCGTCCGCAGGGACCAGTCGCGCCACGCACTCCACGTGGTGGGTCATGGGGAAGAGGTCGAAGGCGCGCAGCCCCGCGAGGACGTAGCCGGCGTCCTGGAACGTCGCCAGGTCGCGGGCGAGGGCTGCCGGGTCGCACGCCACGTAGGCGATCGCCCGGGGAGCCAGCGCGGAGATGGCCTCGACCACCTCGCGTCGCGCGCCGGAGCGGGGCGGGTCGAGGACGACGAGGTCGACGCTGCCGCTGATGCTGCTGCCCTCGTCGTCAGAGCCTTCACCGTCGACACCGGGACCGCTGCCGGCCGCGGCCAGGGACGCGGCGTCCACGGGCGCGTGCACCAGGGCCACCTGGCCGTGGCGCCGCAGCGAGCGTCGGGCGTCGGCCACCGCCCGCGCATCACCCTCGATGGCGGTGACCGAGCCGCCGTCGCCGACGCGCTGGGCCAGGGCCGCGGTGAACAGCCCCGACCCGGAGTAGAGGTCGAGGGCGCGCTCGCCCGGCGCGGGCTCCAGCGCGGCCAGCACCGCGGTGGTCAGCGCAGAGGCGGCGCCGGCGTGGCCCTGCCAGAAACCGGTGCCCGTGACCCGGAAGTCCAGGGGCTCGAGCCCGTCGACGTCCACGACCTCGCGCACCCACGTGCGCCCGCGCACCCGCTCCAGGGCGGTGTCGCCCCCGGTGGAGGGCCGCGAGCGCCCACGGCGCGGCGCCGGGGGGGCGGGGGCGATGGCCACCGAGTCCTCCGGTGAGACGTCGGGCACCCGAGGCTTCTTCTCCGAGCCGGCGACCGGGGTGATGACGAGGAGGCGCTGGGCGAGCTCGTCGCCCGCGGCGTGGGGCGCGATCACGTCGACGCCCGACGCCCCGGCCCAGCGTCGCGCCGGGACGTCGGCGTCGTCCGCGCCGGCGGAGGCGATGAGGCAGCGGTCGACGGGGACGACGTGGTGGCTGCGGTGCTCGCGCAGGCCGGCGCGGCCGGAGGCGTCGACGGCGAAGTGCACGCGGGTGCGCCAGCGCAGGCCGTCGACGGAGCCGTCGGTCTCGCTGCCGTCACCCCCGGACGCGCCGTCACCCCCGGACGCGCCGTCGCGCCCGGGCACGGCCACGGGCTCGACCTCCACGTCGACGTCAAGACCGGCAAGGCGGGAGAGCTGCTCGCGCACCACCACCGCCTTCAGGGCCCGCTGCGCGGGGACGGCGACGTGCTGCAGGTCGCACCCGCCGCACCGCCCCGGACCGGCCCACCGGCACGGCGGGGTGACGCGGTCCGGCGAGGCGCGCAGCACCTTGACGGCGTCGGCGCGCCAGTACGCGTCGGACGCGCGGCCCTCGGTGACCCGGGCGACCACCTGCTCGCCGGGGAGGGCGTGGCGCACGAACAGCACGCGCCCCGCGCCGGCGTCGCCGTCGTCGTGGACGCGGGCCACGCAGTGACCCCCGTGCGCGATCGGCCCCACCTCGACCTCGACCTCGCGTCCGACGATCTTCTCGACCGCGTCCACCGCTGCATCGCTCACTCCTGCATCACTCACTCCTGCACCTCTCGATCCTTGGGGTCGGGCAGTCCCTGACGGACCATGCCTGGCGCGCGGCCGTCCCAGCGCTCCTCGGTGCCCTCGGCGGACTCCAGCAGCCAGGGCACGGACGCCACGACGACGCCCGGCGTGAACAGGAGCCGGGTCTTCAGCCGGAGCGCGCTCTGGTTGTGCAGGGCCTGCTCCCACCAGTGGCCGACGACGTACTCGGGGATGTAGACGACGACGAGGTCACGCGGGCTGTTGCGCCGCCACGCCTTCACATGGTCCACCAGGGGTCGCGTGACCTCGCGGTAGGGGCTGTCGAGGATGGTCAGCGGCACGGGGACCTGCGCGGCGTCCCACCGGCGCTGCAGCTCACGGGTGGTCTCGGGGTCGGTCGAGACGCTGACGGCCTCCAGCGTGGTGGGCCGCGAGACCTTGGCGTAGGCCAGCGCCCGGAGGCTCGCCTTGTGCAGGCCGGCGACGAGCACCACGGCGTGGACCCGCGACGGCAGCGTGGTGCGGACCGGCCCGTCGTCGATGGCGAGCTCGTCGGCGACCTTCTGGTAGTGACGGTGGATGCCGTTCATCATGAGGTAGAGCAGCGCCATCGCGACCAGCGCGATCCAGGCTCCGTGCGTGAACTTCGAGACCAGGACGATCACCAGCGCGGAGCCCGTCATCGTCAGCCCGACGGCGTTGACGACCCGGGAGCGCTGCATCCTCCGGCGCGCGGCAGGCTCGAGCCCGCTCACGGTGAGGAGGCGCGTCCAGTGCCGCACCATGCCGATCTGGCTCATGGTGAAGGAGATGAACACCCCGACCACGTAGAGCTGGATGAGGCGCGTCACCTCGGCGTCGAAGGCGACGATGAGCACGATCGCCCCGGCGGCGAGCGCGATGATCCCGTTCGAGAACGCCAGGCGGTCGCCGCGGGTGTTGAGCTGCTTGGGGAGCATCGAGTCGCGGGCGAGGATCGAGGCGAGCACGGGGAAGCCGTTGAAGGCGGTGTTCGCGGCGAGGACGAGGATCAGCCCGGTGGCCACGGTGACCACGAGGAAGCCGGGGGTGAAGCCGTCGAAGACCGCCCGGGCGATCTGCCCGATGACCGGGCGCTGGTGGTAGTCCTCGGTGAGGAGCTGCCCGCCGCGCTGGAGCTGGGTGGTGGGGTCCTCGGCGAAGTGCACCTTCATGCGGGTGGCGAGCACGACCACGCCCACCAGCATCGTGGAGCTGAGCGCCCCGAGGATCAGCAGCGTGGTCGCGGCGTTCCTCGACTTGGGCTTGCGGAAGGCGGGCACACCGTTGCTGATGGCCTCGATGCCGGTGAGCGCGGTGGCCCCCGAGGAGAACGCGCGCAGCAGCAGCAGCACGCCCGCGAGTCCTACCAGGCCGGCGTCGAAGCCGGCCTGCGGGACGATGCTGAGGTCGGCGCTCTCGGCGGCGGGCAGCGTGCCCGTGGCGCTGCGGACCGCGCCCACGGCGACCATGCCGAGGATCGCGAGGATGTAGACGTACGTGGGGATCGCGAAGGCCGTCCCCGACTCACGCACCCCGCGCAGGTTCATCGCCGTCAGCGCCACCACGAGGAGGACGGCGAGCACCGTCTCGTGGCCGTTGAGGAAGGGGATGGCCGAGGCGGCGTACTGCGAGGCGGAGGAGATGGACACCGCGACGGTGAGCACGTAGTCGACCATCAGCGCCGAGCCGATGGCGACGCCTCCGCGCCGTCCGAGGTTCTCCGTGACGACCTCGTAGTCCCCGCCGCCGGAAGGGTAGGCGTGGACGTTCTGGCGGTAGCTGGCGATCACCGTCAGCAGGACCGCCGTCACGGCCAGCGCCACCCACGGCGAGAGGGTGATCGCCGTGACGCCGGCGATCGCGAGGGTCAGGAGGATCTCGTCGGGCGCGTAGGCCACCGAGGACAACGCGTCGGAGGCGAACACGGGCACCGCGATGCGCTTGGGGAGCAGGGTCTCCCCGAGGGCGTCGGACCGATAGGGACGCCCGACGAGGACCCGCTTGAGCGCGTCGGTGGCTAGCACGAACGACCATGCTAGTTCCGGGCCCGCCGACGTGTAGCGTCCGCGCCCGGAGGTGGTGCCGTGCACGCGGTGATCATGGGGTGCGGTCGTGTGGGGTCAGGTCTGGCGACCACGATGGTGCGCCTGGGCCACGAGGTGACGGTCGTGGACCAGAACACGGACGCCTTCCGGCGCCTCGGCCCGTCCTTCCCCGGACGCACGGTGACCGGGATCGGCTTCGACCGCGGCACGCTGCGCGAGGCCGGCATCGAGACCGCGGGAGCCTTCGCAGCCGTCTCCTCCGGCGACAACTCCAACATCCTCGGCGCCCGGGTGGCCCGCGAGACCTTCGGCATCGCTAACGTCGTCGCCCGCATCTACGACCCGCGCCGCGCCGAGGTCTACGAGCGCCTCGGGATCCCCACCGTCGCCACCGTGCCGTGGGCGACGGACCAGATCGTCCGGCGGATGCTCCCCCAGGACGCTCTCGCCTCCTACCGCGACCCGTCCGGGGCGGTGCTGCTGGTCCAGGCCCCCGTCGACGTGGCCTGGGTGGGCACCCGTCTGAGCAGCATCGAGGCCCGTCTCGGTGCCCGCGTCGCTTTCGTCACCCGGTTCGGGCGGGCGATGCTGCCCGGCGCCGACACCGTCCACCAGGACGGCGACCTGCTCCACCTGCTCGTCGAGGTCGCAGAGGCGAAGCGTCTCGCCGCGGCGCTCGCCGTCCCCCCGGTCCCGGAGGTCTGAGCCGTGCGCGTCATCATCTCGGGAGCGGGGAGCGTGGGCCGCTCCATCGCCCGCGAGCTCCTCCACAACGGTCACCAGGTCCTCCTCGTGGACAAGTCCGCGGCCGCGATGCGCCTCTCCTCCGTGCCGGGCGCGCAGTGGCTGCTCGCGGACTCGTGCGAGATCGACTCCCTCAACGAGGCCCACCTCGAGACCGCCGACGTGATGGTCGCGGCCACCGGCGACGACAAGGCCAACCTCGTCACGTCCCTGCTGGCCAAGACCGAGTACGGCGTCACCCGCACCGTCGCGCGCGTGAACAACCCCGCGAACGAGTGGATGTTCGACGAGGCGTGGGGGGTCGACGTCGCGGTCTCCACGCCGCGGCTGATGACCGCGCTCGTCGAGGAGGCCGTGACCGTCGGCGACCTGGTGCGCATGTTCACGTTCCAGCGCAGCAAGGCGGCCATGGTCGAGCTGACCCTCGCGCAGGACAGCGCGCTGTCCGGCACCCGCGTCGGCGACGTCGGGTGGCCCGCCGACACGGTGCTGACAGCGATCATCCGTGACGGGCGCCCGATCGCCCCCACCCCCGACCACACCCTCGAGGCGGGCGACGAGCTGCTGATGCTGACCACCGACGACTCCGAGGACGAGCTCGCCGCGCTGCTCGCGCGCCACGCGGTCTGAGCCGCTCAGACGACCTGCTCAGACCTGCTCAGGGGGATCCACGACCTGCGGCGGGGTGCGGCGCAGCGACGCCCAGGCCCACCACACGAAGAGCGCGGTCAGCGGGATGCCCATGACGAGCTTCACGATCCCCAGGACCGCCACCTCCCCGGCCCAGAACAGCGGGAGCTGGACCGCGAGGCGCGCGGCGAACATGCCCGCGAACGCCAGCGTGAGGCGCCGGTAGACGCGCATCCGGGGGGCGTCGGTGCGCCAGCCGGCACCGGTGGTCAACGGACCCACCACGAGGCCCACCACCGGCCAGGCCCCCACGCGCGGCCAGCTCACCGCCGAGAGCGCGAGCACCGCCGCGTACACCGCGTTGATGACCAGCCCGGGGACGTAGAAGTTCTCCGCGCGCCCCGTCCGGGACGCGAGGAGGGCGCAGACGCCGACCACGACCGCTCCGGCGACCGCGGGAGCCAGCGGGCGGCGGGTCAGCGCCCGCGCCACGAGCGAGACCCCCGCGGCGGCGAGCGCGATCGTCACGGACAGGCGCAGGTCGGTGCTGAGCGTGTAGACGACGACGAAGGCCAGGGTGGGCAGCGCCGACTCGACCACGTCGCGGGGGCTGCCCACGGCCGCGGCCAGGGAGAACTCCTGGGCGGTCGCCGCGCGGGCCAGCCGGTTCGGCTCCCCCAGCGCGTCCGGCTGCTCGGGCTGGTCCCCCGGCTCAGGCTGCTCGGGACGCCCCGGCGCGCTGGCGCTCACGCACCGACCCGCGGGGCCAGCTCGTAGCGGGGGTTGTAGAGCATTTTGCGGCCGTCGCGGCAGGCGACGAAGCCCTCCACCCGCAGCCGGGCGCCGGGCTCGACACCGACGATCGAGCGGCGGCCGAGCCAGACGAGCACGAGGGTGCCGGTGCCGTCGCTCAGCTCCGCCTCCAGCGCGGGGACGTCCCCCCTGGGGCGGAGCGTCACCGTGGTCACGGTGCCGCAGACGGTCGCCCGCAGGCGGCCCGTCAGCTCCGAGCAGGCCGTCCCGCCCCAGCGCGTCGCCTGGTCGGAGTCCTCACGGGCGCGCTGGACGGTGCGGCTCACGGTGAGCCTGCCCAGCACGTCGGACCAGCGGCTCACGGTGAGCCCTCGACCACCGGGCCGCTGAGGGTGGTGGCCGCAGGGTCAGGGGCCGCGCCGGGCTGCCCGCCGGGCGCCGCTCCCGGCGGGAGCCTCAGGGACAGGAGGTCCCGGGGGGCCATGGCCTCGTCGCCGCGCACGACGACGAGGTCGCGGACGGCCGCCTCGAAGGGGGCTGCGGCCGCCCTCTCCAGGGCCGCCGCGCCGGAGAAGACAGCGCGCAGGAACCAGCGCGGACCGTCGACGCCCGCGAAACGCGTCACCGTGAAGCCGTCGCGGCCGTCGGGGGTCTTCGCGGGCAGCTGGGCGAGCAGCTCACGGCCGAACCCGGTGTCGTTGTCGATCTCCTGGACCGCCCCGCCCTGGCCCTTGACGGACTCCGCGATCTCACCGCGCACCTCGTCCCACACCCCTGCGCGCCGCGGGGCGGCGAAGACGTGGACCTGCACGCTGGAGGGGCCGCTCGCGAGGGTCACCGCGACGACGCGCTGGTTCTCCTGCTCCACCTCAAGGCGCAGCTCCATGCCCTGCGGGGCCGCCAGGCGCAAGGCACCCAGGTCGACCGGTGCGGTGTCGAGCTCCACCTCCGAGGCGTCGAAGGGACCGCTCTGGGAGCGGCGGGTCTCCAGGGCCTCCCGGCGCGCGTCCTCGGCGTGCTCGGCCTCCAGCGCTCCGGCCCGGTCGGGGTCGTCGGGGCCCGCGTCGGCGTCTCCGGGCGCTCGCTCCTCCGCGGTGGGGTCGGTGGGGTCGGTGGGGTCGGCGTCCTCGGGCTGCAGCGAGGTCTTGCCGCGTCGGAACAGGCTCACGGATCCATCCTCTCTCGGAGCGGTCCCCCACCGGGCCCGGGTGGGGGCGGCGGGGGTGGTGTCGTCGAGCCGTGCACGGTCAGCGGCGCGCTCCCGGTCGACCCGTGGCCGCCCGTACCGCGCTCGCTGGGGCCGAGGTCCTCGACCTCGACGAAGGTCACCGCGGCGACGCGCTGCAGCACCACCTGCGCGATCCGCTCCCCGCGCGCCAGGCGCACGGTGGTCGACCGGTCGGTGTTGAGCAGCGTCACGGCGACCTCCCCCCGGTACCCGGCGTCGACGGTGCCGGGGGCGTTGACGATCGTGACCCCGTGGTGGGCGGCGAGCCCGGAGCGCGGATGGATCATCGCGGCCCACCCGAGCGGGACGGCCATCGCGACGCCGGTGGGCACCGTGGCGCGCTCGCCGGGCCCCAGCTCGACGTCGACGGTGGTGACCAGGTCGGCGCCCGCGTCGCCGGGGTGCGCGCGCACGGGCAGAGCGGCGCCGGGGTCGAGGAGGCGGACCGGGACCGCGAGGGGCTCGGCGTCGTCGACGGGGCGGCGGGGAGGCACGGCGGCGACCCTAGACGCCGCCATCGCTCCCACCTGGCACCCTGGGGGCGTGAGTGCGCCCGACGGTGGATCCAGCGTCCTGCACCGTGAGCGGCTGTGGCCCTCGGGAGGTGTGTGGTTCCTCACCGTCGTCCCCGGCGTCTTCACCGGCATCGCCGCCGGCCCGGTGAACCTCACGCTCTCCGTCGTCCTGGGGATCCTGGTGACCGCCGGCGTCATCACCGCTCTGGCGCTGACCACACCGGTGGTGGAGGTGCGGACCGACGGGACGCTGCGCGCGGGACGGGCCGTGCTCCCCGTGCGCTTCGTCACGGGCGTGGAGCCCGCGACCGGACCACGCGCACGGGCCATGAGGGGCGTCGACCTCGACGCCCGCACCCACCTGCTCCTGCGCGGGTGGATCGACCCCGTGGTGCGCGTGGACCTGGACGATCCCGAGGACCCGCACCCGGCCTGGGTGGTGTCCACCCGCGAGCCCGAGCACCTGGCGCGTGCTGTCCTGGCGCTGGCGCGGCCGTCGGCGCAGCGGTGGGGCGGACCCACGGGGCCCGCCGTGAAGGAGCCCGGTCCCGCCGGCAGCGAGGCGGCCGACGGGGTCGAGGACGCCGGCTGACACCGCGCGGCCTCCCTGGAGGGTGGCGCCGCCCCAGACGGTGGCGAGCACCGGGCCGGGCGGGCCCGGGCTCACCCGGGGTTCACTCCGCGCACTCGGTGCAGATGAGCGCGTCGCCCCGCTGCTCTGCCAGCTGGCTGCGGTGGTGGACGAGGAAGCACGAGCCGCACGTGAACTCGTCGGCCTGGCGCGGGAGGACCCGCACCGAGAGCTCCTCGCCCGAGAGGTCGGCGCCGGGCAGCTCGAAGCCCTCTGCGGCCTCCGTCTCGTCCTCGTCGACGGAGGTGGCGCCGGCCTCGTTGCGCCGGGCCTTCAGCTCCTCGATCGAGTCTTCCTTGAGCTCCTCTTCGGTCTTGCGCGGTGCGTCGTAGTCGGTCGCCATGGTGGTGCTCCGGGATGTCGAGGGGGATGCGTGCGGGGCTGGTGCGTGCGGGGCCCGGAGCGGTGGTCGCCCCGGGTCCTCGGGGTCAACGCCCGGAGGGAGCCGGTTGTGCCCGGCCCGGGCGAGAGCGCATCATGCCCTACCCGGAGCGGTGCGGCGCACCCAGCGCGTCAGCGAGCTCACCGGCGAGCGACGGCGGTCCGGCGACGAGCGTCGGCCCGTTGTCCGGTGCGGCTCCCGCGGCGCTCCCGGCGGGCCCGCTCCCGTCCTGCGGGCCGGGCGGCAGGCTCAGCACCACGCCTTCGGCCTCGGCGACCACGAGCGCCCCGGCGGCGAGGTCCCACGGCTGCAGACCCTGCTCGTAGTACGCGTCGAGGCGGCCGTCCGCGACCGCGCACAGGTCCAGGGCCGCGGAGCCGATGCGCCGGACGTCGCGCACCCGCGGCAGCACCCCGGCGAGCACCCAGGACTGGGCGGCGCGCACCGAGGACCGGTAGCCGAAACCGGTGCCCACCAGCGCGCCGGCCAGGCGCGGCGGAGCCTGCGCGGCGCCCAGCCGGCGCTCGGGACCACCGCGCCGAGAGAGGTGGGCGCCGCCACCGGCGGTGGCGCTCCAGGTCTCGCCCGTCTCGGGGGCGTGCACGCAGCCGGCCACCGCGGTCCACGTCGAGGGTTCGGGGCGCGCGAGGGGGTCGTCGCCGCCGGCCCGGACCACGGCGACCGAGACCGCGTACGCCGGCAGCCCGTACAGGTAGTTCACGGTGCCGTCGATCGGGTCCACGACCCACGTCAGCCCGCTCGTGCCGGCGACGAAGCCGTCCTCCTCGCCCAGCACCCCGTCGTCGGGGCGGGCCAGCGCCAGGGCGCGGCGGACCAGCGCCTCGGCAGCGAGGTCCATCGCGGTCACCACGTCGGTCGAGGAGGACTTCGTCGCGGCGACGCCGAGGTCGCCCGGGCGCTCGTCGCGGACGAGGTCTCCCGCCGTCACCGCGCAGGAGCGCGCGAGCCCGAGCAGCTCCCCGGGCGAGTCCCCCACGGGGCCCAGGCCCCCGACGGGACCGCTGGGGGGACCGCTCATGCGACGGTCGCGGGGACCGGGTCGGTCCACTCCACGCTGCACGCGGCCGGCTTCTCGGGCGTGCGCAGGTTCACGCAGCAGGCCACCGGGCAGACGTCCCAGGAAGCCTCCATCGAGCCGACGGCCACCCGCTCGGGATCCTGCCCGCTCTCGGTCGCCATCCGCTCCACGACGAGGTCGACGAGGGCCTCGACGAAGACGGGGGCCGTGCCGGCCGTCCCCGCCCTCTCCATCGGCAGGCCGATCTCCTCGCAGGTCTCGCGGGCCTCGGTGTCGAGGTCGAAGGCGACCTCCATGTGGTCGCTGATGAAGCCGATCGGCGAGACCACCACCCCGGTGGTGCCGGCCTCCTTCAGCTCGCGGACGTGGTCGTTGACGTCCGGCTCCAGCCACGGCTGGGTCGGCGGGCCGGAGCGCGAGCAGTAGGTGAGGGTCGCCGGGAGCGTGCGCCCCGTCCTCTCCTGGACTGCCGCGACGACCTGCTCGACCACGGAGAGGTGCTGGCGCTCGTACCGGTGCCCGTCCGGCCCGGCGGTCTTCGCCATCGTGGTGGGGATGGAGTGCGTGACGAAGACCAGGTGCGGGTCCGACGAGGCCCCCGGGGTGGCGTCGAGGCGTTCCAGGGCGGCGACCACCTCGTCGGCGTTGGCGCGGACGAAACCCGGGTGGTTGAAGTAGTGGCGCACCTTGTCGGCGTGCATCTCCCGACCCTCGCCGGCGAGCGTGAGCTCCACGCCTGCGACGTCCTCGCGGTACTGCCGGCAGCCGGAGTACGAGGAGTACGCGCTGGTGGCCAGGACGAGGAAGCGGCGCGCCCCCTCGTCGTGGGCCTCCCGCACCACGTCGGTGAGGTAGGGACCCCAGTTGCGGTTGCCCCACAGCACCGGGAGGTCGCCGAGGCCGCGCGCGGCGAGGGAGTCCTCGAGGGCGGCGAGGAGGGCGCGGTTCTGGTCGTTGATGGGGCTGCGGCCGCCGAAGGCGAAGTAGTGCTCCCCGACGACCTCGAGGCGCTCGCGAGGGATGCCGCGGCCGCGCGTGACGTTCTCGAGGAAGGGCACGACCTCC
The DNA here is from genome assembly GCA_038243415.1 of Actinomycetales bacterium. GTDB lineage: Bacteria > Actinomycetota > Actinomycetes > Actinomycetales > Quadrisphaeraceae > CADCUY01. Next base: position 23,965 of record JBBSRD010000007.1, read on the forward strand.
TCGGGGGCCTCGGGGCCCCCGAAGGAGGCGAGGACCAGCGCGTCGTACGGCAGGCCGCTCACGCCGGGAGGGGTCGAGGTGGGCTCGTTCATGGGGCCATCGTGCCAAGATGACGCCCACCGTGCGTGTCGGGGCCGCGGCGGCGGCGCGCCAGGCGTGCCGGGGCAGGCTCGGCAGCGGGTGAGGCACACCGATCCTGGCCACCGCACCGGTGGTGCCAGGCATCGCCGACGATGAAGGAGCGGACGTTGCGAGAGGGCCCAGAAGGCACGGGCGAGGGTTCGG
>JBBSRD010000008.1:0-24046 GCA_038243415.1 Actinomycetales bacterium
CCGACGGCCTTGACGGTCCACGCCGGCAGGTTCGGGAAGTCCTTGGCGACGCGCCAGCTGCCTGACGTGGTGCGCAGGTCCGTCCACGCCATCTGCTGGAACGCCGGCCACTCGTCGTTGTGGTAGTCCGGGCCGGTCAGGTGCGGGCCCGCCTCCAGGCAGACCACGCGCACGCCCGCCTGGCACAGCTCGTTGGCCAGCGTGCCGCCGCCCGCGCCCGAGCCGATCACGACGACGACGTCGGGGTCGGTGTTCTCGAAACGGGTCACGGGCTCATCTCCTCGATGCGGGGGTCGGGCAACCAGTCCAGGTCGTCGAAGCCGCGGTCGACGTAGCCACCCTTGTCGGAGGACTCGCCCTCGTAGCCGAGGACGGCCCACACCTCGCGGTCGGAGTACATGAAGACGACCGTCGTCGACCGGACCAGCTGGAAGAACGGGGTGTGCTGGACCTGCTGCAGGACGGCCAGGGCCTCCTCGGGCTCCAGGTCGGCGAAGGGACGCTCGCGCAGCGCGTCGAGCGAGACGAGCCCCTGCCCGAGCTGCGCGGTCTGGAAGAGGCTGCTGGAGGCGGTCGCGATGATGTGCTCGGCGGTGCGCTCGTACGGACCGTCCGGGAAGCCCCGGTGCGGGAACGCGACCTTGATGACGCGGACGAGCCGCGCGAGCGCGTCGGCCGGCAGGAGGCTCGGGGCCGCGTCGTGGGAGGGCTCAGCGGCCTCGAGGCTCGCGGAGACGGGATCTGTCATGGACGGGTCCTCCAAGAGTCAGCGACGGTGCGTGACGTGCTGGGGGTCTGCAGGCGGGGAGAGCGAGTGTGTCAGCGATCACGTCCGCTGTCACGCCTCGTCAGCGCCGAGCAGCAGCACCCAGCTCGAGCGGGTTGCACCGAAGCGGCCCGTGACGCCGACGACGGCTCCATGCTTCTCCCCACATCAACCACCGCGACCCTCGATCGTTTGCGGCGAGGACGTCGGCCCGTGAGCCAGGAGCCCTCTTGAGCGACCGCACCCCCGCCCCCGGGGGCCGTTCCCCCTTCCTCGCCCGGCTCCTGCGAGCCGTCGCGTGAAGCGCGTCGTCCTCGTCGGCGCCGGCTACACGAGCGTGTGGGCCTACCGCGCGATCGTGCGCCGGATGCCGCGCGCCCACGTCACGGTGGTCACCGAGCGCCCGCGCCACTCCTTCCACGGGTACACCGCCGAGACGCTCGCCGGCCGGCTCACGGTCGGGGCCGCCAACTCGTCGGTCGCCGAGGCCTGCCCCCGCGCCCGCGTGCTGATCGGCGCCGTCACCGACGTCGACCCCGAGCACCGCACGGTCGGCGTGGCGGGACCCGACGGGGCCTGCTCGCGCCTGGCCTACGACGAGCTCGTGGTCGCGACCGGCGCGCGCGAACGCCTCGACAGCGTGCCCGGTCTGGCCGAGCACGGGCACGGTCTGCGCCACGAGCACACGCTGTCCGCGCTGCGCGCCCGCCTGCACGCCGCCCTGGACGAGCCCGGCACCACCGAGGTGGCGGTGGTCGGCGGTGGGTTGGCGGGGGTGGAGACGGCCGCCGCCATCGCCCAGCTCGACCCACGCCTGCGGGTGTGCCTGCTCAGCAGCGGGAGGCCCGCCGCCCAGCTCGCTGACGTCCCCGGTGGCTGCGAGCGGGTGATGACCGAGCTGGAGCGGTGCGGGGTGCGCGTGCGCAGCGGGGTGCGGGCAGCCGCGGTCGACGCCTCCGGGGTCGACCTCACCGACGGTTCCCGCGTGGAGGCCCCGATCGTGGTCTCCGCGCTGGGCAGCGCTGCGACGGCGTTGCCGGGTCTGGAGCCTCACGCCCAGCCCGACGGGCGCCTCGTCGTCGACCGGACCCTGGCGGTGCGCCCCGGGGTGTGGGCCGCCGGGGACTGCGCGGCCATGCCGCGCCCCGAGGGCTCAGCGCAGCCCTGGTACCCCGCCGACGCCCTGCACGCCATCAACGCCGGCACGCGGGCCGGACGCAACGTGGTGGCCGGGCTGCGTGGCCGTCGTCCCCGCGAGTTCCGCTACACCGAGCTGGGAAAGATCGCGACCTTTGGGCGCTCCCGGGCGGTCGGCTCGATGCTGGGCGTGCCGCTGGGCGGGCTGCCCCTGGCCCTGATCCGTCAGGTCCTCTTCGTGTGGTTCATCCCGTCCCGGCGTCAGGCGCTGAGGATGCTCCGCTGGCGCACGACGGCGCCGGTGACGACCCGGCGCCTCACCGCCGCCGCGCCCCGAACAGCCCTCGCGTGATCTCCGTCCGGCGTGGATCACCGGCGGCTCAGACCTGCCTCCCCAGGGCCGCCAGCACGCGGGTTTCGCGGGTGGCGGCCGGCGCCACCTCGAGCGCGGGGCGGCAGATGCCCTCCATGTGCAGCGCCTCGCCGAAGCCCTCCGCGCCCCGTTCCACCCGGCCCAGGTCGGCCTCGGTGAGGTCGGCGTCCGCGCCGACGGCCCGCGCGACGTCCCACCGGTGGACCACCATGTCCCAGACGTAGAACTGCTCGAACGTGGCGCCCACGGTCGTCGGTCCGAAGAATCCCTCGAAGGCCGTCGCGGGCACCGCCTCCTCGGACAGCGCCGCGGCCACGCGGTCGGCGTGCGCGCGCCAGGCGCCCGCCGGGTCGGCCTCGACCGCGGACCGGTCTCCGAGGTCGACGCCGTGCGTGCCCAGGAAGTCCCGCTGCGTGTCGACGAGGTGGACCACCACGTCGGCCGCGGACCACCCCTCGCACGGGGACGGTGATGCCCACCCCTGGGGAGCAACGCCGTCCAGGACCCTCCTCAGGGCCCGGTCGGCGTCGTCGTGGGCCTGACGCATCGCGCTCTCCGTCGTGATCATGGTCGAACGGTAGGCACCCTGGCAGGCTGGGGATTGATGAAACCCGACGAGGACCACGGGGGCGGCGGCGCAGCGCGCCTGGACGTCGTCGAGCGCGCCCACCTGGGGGACCCGGGTGACGCCTCGCACTCGATGTTCCGCTACGCCCCGCCGACCGGCCTGCACCCGGTGGTCGCTCGCTTCTGGATCCCGGTGTGGTCCGTGCCGGTGGGCCAGGCGTCGGTGCAGAAGGTGCTCCAGCACCCGGTGTGCCTGCTGGTGGTCACGCCCGGGTACGCCCGCTTCTACGGCGTGGCGTCGGGCCTGTCGACCACCACGCTGACCGGCGACGGCTGGGCGGTCGGGGTGATGCTGACCCCGGCCGCCGGATTCCTCGTCGCCGGCACCTCGCTGGCCGCCCATGCCGACCGCTCGGTCGACCTCGACGACGTCCTCGGCGTCCCCGGGCAGCGCCTGGCCGACCGGGTGCGCTCCGCCATGGCGACCGACCCGCTCTGCGCCGACGCGCACGCAGCGGCGATGGCGGCCTACGGGGACGCGCTGACCAGCGTCGGCCCGATCGACGCCGAGGGCGAGCTCGTCGCCCGCGTCGTGGCCTTCGTCGAGGACCACCGCGAGGTGACGCGCGTGGCCCAGGTGTGCGAGGCGTTCGGTCTGTCCGAGCGCGCGCTGCAGCGCCTGACGCGCCGCAGGATCGGCCTCGGCCCGAAGTGGCTCATCCAGCACCGACGCCTCCAGGAGGTGGCCGAGCTGGTCCGCGACGGGGTCATGGCGCACGCCGACGTCGCGGCGACCCTCGGCTACGCCGACCAGGCCCACCTGGTGCGGGACTTCTCCCGCGTCACCGGCACGACGCCCGGGGCGTTCGCCGCAGCGCACCGTGAGCCGGCGCCCAGCGGCCAGGAGCCCGCCGGGCGCCAGGGGCATCAGTAGCGGAAGACGGCGGCGACGTCGCTGTCCTGCGCGAGGCGCTGGGAGGTGACGTACACCTGCCCGTCATTGATCAGGGCGTCGGTGGCTGCGGTGTCCACCGCCTCGCACGCGGCGTAGGCGTCATCGGCGCCGAGGGTCACGACGGCGGGCTCGTTGCCCGAGACCCGGTTCCAGCACCAGGGGTCAGCGGTGACGAACAAGGTCTCCACGCGACCCTGGGCTGCAGCCTCGGCGACGACGTCCAGCTCGGAGGACGCCCGTCCGACGCCGCGGAGCTCCTCGACGCGCTCCACGGCGGTGTCGCGCTCGGTGCGCAGCCGCTGCTCGACGATCGGCCACGCCTCGGCGTGCAGCTCTTCGGCGGAGAGCTGGTCGGGGTTCTGGATCACGGCTTCGCCCATGAGGCCCGGGTAGGTGCTGACGTCCCGGTAGGCGGAGACCAACCGCTCGAGCCCGACGAGCACCAGCGGTGAGCCCTGGGAGCTGAGCACCTCGTTCAGGCCGGTGTCGATCTGGCGCAGGAAGCGGCGCACGTCCTCGTCCCTGGCGCGGTCGTCGGTGACGCCGTGCCCGTAGAAGACCGCGGGACCGCCGCGGGAGGCGGTGCTCGAGGGGCGCGCCATGGGAGCGGGCGAGCTCTCCGCCTCCCCCGCGACGTCGCGCAGGCTGGTGGGGACGTCGTCGAGGCAGACCTCCTCGACGGTGTGCCGCCCGCCCGCGAGCAGGCGCACCTGGCCCTGGCTCAGGGCCAGCACGAGGAAGTGCTCGTCGCCGCTGAGCAGGCGCATCAGCGGCCCCACGACCCATCGCTCGCCCACGGTCGCCAGCTCGGGCAGGGGCGCCGGCACGCGGAACGTCTCGTGGGCGTCGGGCCGCAGGAACATGACGAGCCCGTCGCTCATGTGCTGCCACGCGGCCTCGTCGGCCTGCAGCTCGCGGGCCGGGGCGAGAAGAGCCTCCGCGTCCTTGGCCCCGACCCTCTCGGTCAGCTGCTGCTCGGCGCCGCTCACGAGGTTCTTCCAGCGCAGCGGGCCCCGCTAGATCGCGTCGCCGGACCGGTGGGTGGGCATGGAGAGCGAGACCGCAGGGCCAGCCGCGCCGGACCGAGCCAGCGAGACGAGATCAGGTCGTGTCGAGAGATCCATGGGTGTCCTCCGTCGTGGTGGACAATTCATCGGCCATCTTGGCGGAAAACAACGCCAGTCCTCATGGTGTGCGTCGCCCCCACCACGGTGCGAGCATGGAGCCATGATCACCGCCATCGTCTCCGTCGACGTCGAGCAGCACCTCATCCCCGAGGCCGCACAGGAGGTGGCGAACCTCGACGGCGTCAGCGAGGTGTACTCGATCACCGGCCGGCACGACCTCGTGGTGATGGTGCGGGTCCGCGCCCACGAGGAGCTGGCCGACGTCGTGGCCGACCGCATCAGCAAGGTCCCGGGGGTGCTCGGCACGGAGACGTCCATCGCCTTCCGGGCCTACTCGCGCTACGACCTGGAGGCTGCCTTCGACCTGGGCATGGACTGAGGCTCGACGGCCCGGGCCCCAGAAGGGCGGGAGCCAGATGATCGGGGTCGCAGCGCGCCGCGGGCCCGGCTCAGCGGGTAGGACGCCGCCGACCGCGCGAGCTGACGATGATGACCACCAGGCCAACGACGGCGATGACCGGGCCCAGGACCGTCCACAGGACGGTGTTCGTCATGGGGCTCGACGAGACCACCACGCCGATCCCCTGCAGGAAGAACAGCGCGCCCAGCAGCAGCACGACCACGCCCACGACCACACCGATCGACCTGCCCACGGTTGCCCCACCCCACGTCTGCGACGGATGCGCCCGACCGGGCGCAGGGGCAGCCTGCCAGGTGGACCACGCGTCGCGCCCGCCGATGGGCACGCGGAAGATCGGCGCCTCCACCGCGGGTCACCCGTCGTGACCACGAACCTCTTCTCCGCGCTGACCGCTGGCGACCTGCACCTGGCGAACCGCGTCGTCATGGCGCCGCTGACCCGCACCCGCTCCGGGGCCGACGGCGTCCCGGGCGACCTCGTCGTCGAGTACTACCGCCAGCGCGCCAGCGCCGGCCTCGTCATCACCGAGGGCACGTACCCCAGCGCTGAGTCCCGCGCCTACCCCTTCGAGCCCGGGATCGTCACCGACGAGCAGGCCGCCGGGTGGGCGCGCGTGGCCGACGCGGTCCACGGGCGCGGCGGCACCGTCGTCATGCAGGTCATGCACGGCGGGCGCGTCTCCCACCCCGAGATCACCGGGACGAGGCGCATCGTCGCTCCCTCGGCGATCGCCACGGGCGGCGCCGCCCACACCGAGCACGGGAAGATCGACCATGCCGTGCCCCACGCCCTGACCACCGACGAGCTGGCCGTCGTGCGGGGCGAGATCGTGGCCGCGTGCCGGCGCGCCGTGGACGCGGGGATGGACGGCGTCGAGCTCCACGCCGCGAACGGCTACCTGCTCCACCAGTTCCTCGGGGCCGGCTCCAACGTCCGGGACGACTCCTACGGCGGCGGCCCGGAGGCCCGGGCCCGCTTCGTCATCGAGGTGGTGCGCGCCGTCGCCGACGAGATCGGCGCCGGGCGCGTGGGGCTGCGGATCTCCCCCGCCCACGGCGTCCAGGGCGTCGTCGAGGACGACGCGGACGACGTGCGCGCCACCTCCACGCACCTCGTCGACGCCGTCGCCCCGCTCGGCCTGGCGTACCTCTCGATCCTGCACCGGGACCTCACCGGCGACCTGGTCCAGGACCTGCGCCGACGCTTCGGCGGCGTCCTCATGGTCAACAGCGGCTTCGCGAGCCTCACCGACCTCGACGAGGCGACCTCCCTGGTCGAGGCCAGCAGCGCCGACGCCGTCGTGGTGGGACGCGCGCTGATCGCCAACCCCGACCTCGTCGAGCGGTGGCGCGGCGGTGCCCCGCTGAACGAGCCGGACCAGACGACCTTCTACACGCACGACGCCGAGGGGTACACCGACTACCCCGTCTGGTCCACGCAGGAGGCCGCGATCAGCGCCTGAGACCACGGTCGAGGCGTCGCGGAACGTAGGTTCGGCCCGTGAGCACCCATCGCGACAACAGCGGGCGGGTGGCTGCCCTGCTCAACGCCGCCCGCACCAACCTGTGGCCCATCCCGACGATCTTCGTGGCGGTGGCGCTGGTGGCCGGCATCGCGTTCCCGCGCATCGACGAGCGCATCAGCGGGGACCTGCCGTTCGGGCTGAGGGAGTACCTCTTCGGGGGTGACTCCGGTGCCGCCCGCGACGTGCTCTCGGCGATCGCCGGCTCGATGATCACCGTGTCGTCGCTGACGTTCTCGCTCACGGTCGTCACGCTGCAGCTGGCCAGCAGCCAGTTCTCGCCCCGGCTGCTGCGCACGTTCACCCGCGACCGGCAGGTGCAGGTGACCCTGGGGATCTTCCTCGGCACGTTCCTCTACTCGTTGACGGTCATGCGCACGGTGCGCGACGCCGGTGAGAACACGGAGCTCTTCGTGCCGGCGTTGTCGGTGAGCTTCGCCTACCTCCTGGTCACCGCGAGCGTGATCGCCCTCGTGCTCTTCCTGGCCCACATCGTGCGCCAGATCCGGGTGGAGGCGATCCTCACCGACGTGCGCGGCTCGGCGATGACGATGATCCAGCGGATACTGCCGGAGCACGATCCCGACGCGTCACCGTCCCCGGTGGTGGTGCCCGACGACGCCGTCCCGCTCTGGGCGAGGGCCACCGGCTTCATCGGCTCGATCGACCGCGAGGCGCTGCTCTCCGCCGCCACCGACGCCGGCGTCGTGATCGCGATCGACGTGGCCGTCGGCGCCTGGGTCGTCGAAGGCACCCCGGTGGCCCACGCCTGGCTGATCGACGACCCCACCGCGGCGTCCCGCCGGGAGGTGCGCTTCGACGAGCTCTCCGACGCCATGAAACCCACGCTCATGCTCCTCGCCGAGCGCGGCGGCCGCGAGGACGTCACCTTCAGCCTCCGCCAGCTCGTCGACGTGGCGGCCAAGGCGCTCTCCCCCGGGGTCAACGACCCCACGACCGCCGTGCACACCATCAACCACGTCAGCGCGCTGCTGTGCCAGGTCGCCCAGCGCGACCTCGGCCCCGAGGTCCTGCGCGACGACGACGACCGCGTGCGGGCGGTGATCCCGCGCCGTGACCTGGCCGAGTTCGTCGACCTCGGCATCGGCCAGCTCCGCAACTACGGCATCAGCGACCGGCTCGTCGTCGAGGCGCTCCTGGTCCTTCTGCGCGAGCTCGCCTGGAGGGTCCGCGAGGAGGACCGCCACGTGGTGCGGGAGGAGCTGGACCACACGCGTCGGGCGATCGCGACGCAGGAGTGGGACCAGGCCGACCTCGCCTCGCTGCAACGGAACCTCGACCTGGTCGAGAAGGCGCTCGCGCTGCGCTGGCCGCCGGCGAGCCCTACGCCCGTCGGAGCGATGCGAGCGCTGCCCTCGGACCGCTGAGCGGGCTGTAGGCCGCGCTCGCGCCGTCGAGCGCGGCCCGCTCGTCGCCCGCGAGCGTCAGGTCCGCCGCCGCCGCGTTGGACTCCAGCTGCGCCACCGACGACGCCCCGGGGATGGCGAGCACCCGGTCGTGGCCGACGACCCAGGCGAGCGCCACCTGGCTGGGCGTCACGTCGTGGGCGCTCGCGACCTCGCGCAGGGTCTCGATCAGGGGCGCGGCGCGGCGCAGGTTCTCGGGCGCGAAGGCCGCCGACCATCGGCGCGCAGCGCCGCTCGGGCGGTGGTCGACGTCGTACTTCCCCGACAGCAGCCCCTGCCCCAGCGGGCTGTAGGCGATGACGACCCCGCCGCCGCGCTGAGCCCGGGGCAGCAGCTTCTCCTCGGGGCCGCGCGAGACCAGGCTGTAGCGCACCTGGTTGCTGAGCACCGGCGCGCCGAGCGCCTCCTCGGCCGCCGCCCACCGCTTCGCGTCGTAGTTGCTCACGCCCACCTGGTCCACGAGGCCCACGCCGCGGAGCTGACGCATGCCCGCCATCGCCCCGGCGTCGCGGAAGAGCGGGTTCGGCCAGTGGACCTGGTAGAGGTCGAGGCGCTCCACCCGCAGCCGGGCGGCGCTGGCGACGGCGTGGCTGACCGTCGTGGACGTGGTGGGTGCCACCGGGAAGAGCTTGGAGGCCACGACGGCCTTCTCGCGGGCGCCGTCCACGCTGGACAGCGCCTCCCCGAGGATGCTCTCGCTGCGGCCCCTGCCGTAGATCTCCGCGGTGTCGAAGACCGTGATCCCCAGCTCCAGGGCGCGGCGGACGATGGCGCCGGCCTCCTTCGAGGCGTAGTCCTCGCCGTAGCCCCACTCCCCTGACCCGAACTGCCAGGTGCCCAGGCCGATGACGGACCACCGCTTGTGGCCTGGCGTGCTCTCGAGGTAGCGCATGCCTCCACTCAACCAGCGAGGAAGGACAGGCGCACGGTCCGGTCGGGGTTGTCGACGTTGGTGTCCACCAGGCACACCGACTGCCACGTGCCGAGCGCCATGGAGCCCCCCGTCACCGGCAGGGTGACCGAGGGGGCCACGAGCGCCGGCAGGACGTGGTCGCGCCCGTGCCCGGGGCTCCCGTGGCGGTGGCGCCACCCGCTCCCGCCGGGACCCGCGTGGGGCAGCACGTGCTCGAGGGCGGCCAGGAGGTCGTCGTCGGACCCGGCGCCGGTCTCCAGGACCGCCAGGCCGGCGGTGGCGTGGGGCACGAAGACGCTGAGCAGCCCGTCGCGGGCGCCGGCGCCGCGCAGGAAGTCCTCGCAGCGGGACGTGAGGTCCACCACCGCCTCCGCGCGCCCGGTGTGCACTCTCAGCTCAGAGGTCTCCATCGCCTCACCGTAAGCAGCCGCGGCGGGGACCGCCCGCCCGGCGCCGTGCACCGCGCTGGCGCGAGCACCGGCGCGGAGCGACGGAGTCTCGTATGTTGCGTCGGTGAGCACGCCCCCCTCGGCCGCCCCCGCCGAAGCCGTCGCACCTGCCGTGCCCGGGTCCCCCCCGCCGGTGCCGCGGGTGGTCCTGGACAGCCCCGGCGCGCTCCTCGTCGTGGACACGAGCAGCGGCGAGGTGACCTACGCGAACACCCTCGCGACCGACCTCGCCCCGGGCACGACCCTGCCGGTGAGCATCGGGCGGTGGTCGGAGCTGGCGGGCCTGCGCGACCGTCACGGGCTGCCCGCGCACAGCGACGGGTCGGTCATGGCCCGGGTGGCCGCCGGCGAGCACGTCACCGGGGAGGCCGTCACCGCCACCCGCGCCACCCGCGCCACGAGCGCGCGCGAGCCGCTGTGGGTGCTGGTCCTGCCGCTCGCTGACGGAGCGCCCGCCCTGGCCACGTCCTCGCTGGTCCTGCTCCTCCCCCTGCACGACGAGATGGCCTCCTCGGTCGCCGGGGCGGACCTCACGGCGCTGACGACCGCGGCGGTCCTCGCCTCGACGACGTCGTTCACCATCTCCGACGCGCGCCTGCCCGACCGCCCGCTCGTGTGGGTCAACCCGGCCTTCCAGCAGGTCACCGGCTACTCCGCGGAGACCGCCGTGGACCGCAACTGCCGCTTCCTGCAGGGCCCCGGGACCGACCGCGGGCACGTCGCCCGCGTGAGGGCCGCCCTGGACGAGGGCCGCGGGGTCGAGCAGGTCCTGCTGAACTACCGCTCCGACGGCTCGACGTTCTGGAACGCCCTGTCCGTGAGCCCCCTGTTCGACGGCCAGGGCGACCTGACGCACTTCGTGGCGGTGCAGACCGACGTCACGGAGGCCGTCGAGGCCCGGCGCGAGCTGGCCGACGCCCTGGCCCGCGCCGACACCGCCCGCGCCGACGCCGAGGCCGCCCGCCACGAGGCGGAGGCCGCCCGCGAGCGCGCCGAGGCCGCGCAGGCGCGCCTCTCCCTGCTCGCAGAGGTCACCGGCGTCCTGTCCGCGACCCTCGACGTCGAGAAGGCCAAGCGGCGCCTCTGCGAGCTCCTGGTGCCACAGCTCGCCGACTGGGCGGTGCTCACGCTCGTCGACGGCGAGGGCAACCTGGCGGCGACGACGTTGCACCGCGACGGCCACGAGGCGGAGCTGGCGCGCTGGCTGGAGCTGCGCGCGGGGACCCTGGCCCGGGGGTCGGCCACGGCCGGGCTGCTGGGGACCGCCGTGCCGCGCCTGGTCACCGTCGAGGATCTCGCGGCCGCCCGCACCGCCACGCCCGAGCTGCCCTGGGAGGAGCTGGACCGGCTCATCGCGATCATGGGGCTGGGCTCGGCGATGGTGCTGCCCCTGGTCGCGCGACGCCGGGTCCTCGGAACCCTGTCACTGGTCACCGGCTCCTCGGGCCGGGTGTACGGGCCGGCGGACCTCGCCGTCGCGGTCGACCTCGCGAAGCGCGCGGGCCTGGCGCTGGACAACGCCCGGCTCTACGCCGCCGAGCACGAGACCGCCCTGACCCTCCAGCGCTCCCTGCTGCCGCCCGTCCCCGAGGTCGAGGGCCTGGACGCCGCGGCGGCCTACCTGCCGGGCAACGACAGCGCCGAGGTCGGCGGGGACTGGTACGACGTGCTCGACCTCCCCGGCGGTGGCACGGGCCTGGCCATCGGCGACGTCATGGGCCACGACCTCACCGCGGCCGCCAGCATGGGCCAGCTCCGCTCGGTGCTGCGCTCCTACGCCTGGGAGGGCGGCGAGCCCGCCACCGTGCTCGACCGCCTCGACCAGCTGGTCCAGGGGCTGGGGATGGCTGACCTGGCGACCTGCGTCTACGCCCGCCTCGACGACCCCCGGGGCGACGACGGGTCGGAGGGGGCGCGCCGCCTGGTGTGGGCCAACGCCGGGCACCACGCCCCGCTGCTGCGACACCCCGACGGCCGCGTCGAGACCCTGGAGGGGGCGAGCAGCGTCCTCATCGGCGTCGACGCCCCGAGCGAGGGCGGCCGCGCCCAGGGCGAGCGCACCATCGAGCCCGGCAGCGTGCTGCTGCTGTTCACCGACGGCCTCGTCGAGGCGCGCGGCGAGGGCCTGGACCCCGGCCTCGCCCGGGTGGCCGCCACCCTGGCCGCCCACCGGCCGGGCGACGGGTGCGTGGCGCTGACCCGCGCCCTGGCCTCGGAGGCGCTGTCCGTGGGGCAGGAGGACGACGTGTGCCTGCTGGCGGTGCGCCTGCTCTGAGCGGTCCAGGGTTTACTCTCGGCCCGATCGCGCGCCGCTCGGGGCGCGCGCGGACGTGAGGCGCACGATGTCGACGACGACGAACAGGCCCGGGGCGACGACCCCCCCACCGGCAGTGCAGCCCGCGCCCCCGTCGCGGAGGTCCGGCCCCGTCCAGACGGTGGTCTGGGTCGCCGTCGCGCTGCTGGGCGCGGCGTCCTGGACGGTGCTCGCGATCTCCCGCGGCGAGACCGTCTCCGCGCTGTGGATCCTCTTCGCGGCGCTGGCCTCCTACGCCATCGCCTACCGGTTCTACTCCCGCTTCATCACCTACCGGGTGCTGAAGGCCGACGACACGCGCGCCACCCCGGCCGAGCGCCTCGGTGACGGCGCCGACTACGAGGTCACCGACCGCAGGGTCCTCTTCGGCCACCACTTCGCCGCCATCGCCGGGGCCGGCCCCCTCGTCGGCCCCGTGCTCGCCGCGCAGATGGGCTACCTGCCGGGCACCATCTGGATCGTCGTCGGCGTCATCTTCGCCGGCGCCGTGCAGGACGTCGTGGTGCTGTTCTTCTCGATGCGCCGCGACGGCACCTCCCTGGGGCAGATGGTGCGCCGCGAGATCGGTCTCGTGGGCGGGATCGCCGCGCTCATCGCCGTGTTCGCCATCATGATCATCATCCTGGCGGTGCTCGCCCTCGTCGTCGTCAACGCCCTCGCCGCCTCGCCGTGGGGCGTCTTCTCGATCGGGCTGACCATCCCCATCGCCCTGTTCATGGGCCTCTACCTCAGGGTGATCCGTCCCGGCCGGGTCCTGGAGGCCACCGCGATCGGCGTGGTCCTCCTGCTCGTCGCCATCATCGGCGGCGGCTACGTCGAGGCGTGGGGCCTCGCCGACGCCCTCACGCTGACCCCCAAGACCCTCGTGGTCGCGCTCGTGGTCTACGGGTTCGTCGCCTCGGTGCTCCCCGTGTGGCTGCTGCTCACGCCTCGCGACTACCTGTCGACGTTCATGAAGGTCGGCGTCATCGTCCTCCTCGCCGTCGCCCTGCTGATCGCCCACCCCGTCCTGGAGAACCAGGCCATCACCTCGTTCGCGATCGACGGGGACGGCCCGGTGTTCGCCGGGTCGCTGTTCCCCTTCCTCTTCATCACCATCGCCTGCGGCGCGCTGTCGGGCTTCCACGCGCTGATCTCGTCGGGCACGACGCCGAAGATGATCGCCAAGGAGAGCCAGGTCCGCTTCATCGGCTACGGCGGCATGCTCATGGAGTCCTTCGTGGCCATCAGCGCGCTGATCGCGGCGTCGGTGATCGACCAGGGGCTGTACTTCGCGGTCAACTCCCCCGCCGGCGCCACCGGCGGGACGGTGCAGAGCGCCGCGACGTTCGTCACCGGCCTCGGCTTCCCCGCCACCCCCGACGCGCTCGCCGCCGCGGCCGCCGCCGTCCAGGAGCCCACGCTGGTCTCCCGCACCGGGGGCGCGCCGACGCTCGCGCTGGGCATCTCGCAGATCTTCCACACCGCCTTCGGGGGGAACCTGCAGGCCTTCTGGTACCACTTCGCGATCATGTTCGAGGCGCTGTTCATCCTCACCGCGGTCGACGCCGGCACCCGCGTCGGACGGTTCATGGTGCAGGACACGGTGGGCAACGTCTGGAAGCGCTTCGGGGACCTGTCGTGGCGCCCGGCCACGTACATGGCCAGCGCCGTGACGGTCGGGCTGTGGGGCTACTTCCTCTACGTCGGCGTCACCGACCCCATCGGCGGCATCAACCAGCTCTTCCCGCTGTTCGGCATCGCCAACCAGCTGCTCGCCGCCATCGCGCTGACCCTGGGCGTCACGCTCATGGTCAAGCACGGAAAGGCCCGGTACGCCTGGGTCCCGGGGGTCCCGCTCGTGTGGGACCTCGTCGTGACGATCACCGCGAGCTGGCAGAAGGTCTTCTCCGACAACCCCGGCCTGGGGTTCTTCGCCCAGCGCGCCAAGTACGCCGACGCCCTCGACGCCGGGGAGCTGCTGGCCCCGGCGACGTCCATCGCGCAGATGCATCAGGTCGTCACCAACTCCACCGTCAACGGCGTCCTCCAGTCGCTGTTCGCCGTCCTCGTCCTCGTGGTGGTGGCCAACGCCGCCGTCGTCATCGTCAGGGCCCTGCGCGCCGGCTCCCTGCCGACCACCGAGGTGCCTGCGCAGCCGTCGCACCTCGTGGAGCCGGCAGGCCTGGTCGCCACGGCGCAGGAGAAGGCGGCCGTCGCCGCGCACCGCGCGCTGACGGCCGAGCGATGAGCGCGGCCGGAACCCTGACCAGGGCCTGGCGAGGCGTCGTCTGGTACCTGCGGGCGGTCAGCGGGGAGAGCCGGTGGGACGACTACCTGGCGGACTGCGTTGCGCGCGGGCACCAGCCCCTCACGCGGCGCCGGTTCGAGCGGGCGCGCTCCGACGCCGCCGAGACCCGGCCGGTCAACCGCTGCTGCTGAGCGCCTCGCGCCGGCAGGGCGACCCCGTCCGGTGATCTTCGAGCGGCGCGCGTCGGCCCCGTCTGGCAAGGTCGCCCCCGTGACCACGATCAACGGTGCCCGCATCCTCCTCGTCGGAGCCGGGGGCGGCCTCGGAGCCCCCATGGCTCGAGCCCTCGCTGCCGGCGGCGCCCGCCTCACGCTCGCGGGGCGCCGGCGAGAGCCCCTGGAGGCCCTCCGCGTCGACGGCGCCGAGATCGTCACCGCAGACATCACCGACCCCGCAGGCCCCCAGGCGATGGTGGACGCCGCGGTCACCGCGCACGGCGGCCTGGACGGCGTGGTGCTCACTGCCGGCGTGGTCGCCTTCGGCCCCGTCACCGAGCTGGCCGACGCGACCCTCACCGAGCTGGTGGGCGCGAACGTCCTCGGACCGGTGCGGCTGCTGCGCGCCGCCGCCGGCCCCCTGGAGGCCGGCGCGAAGGAGCGCGGAGAGGACTCCTTCGTCCTCAACGTCTCCGCGGTCGTCGCCGAGACGGCGCCCACCGGCATGGCCGCCTACGCCGCCACGAAGGCCGCCCTCGCGAGCTTCGACGACGTCGCGGGGCGCGAGCTGCGCCGCAAGAAGGTCCGTGTGATCGACGCCAGGCCGCCCCACACCGAGACCGGGCTCGCGACGCGCCCCATCGCTGGGCCCGCGCCGAAGCTCCCCCAGGGCCTGGACCCCGAGGCCGTGGTGACGCGCCTGGTCGCGGCCATCGAGGACGACGAGCGCGACCTGCCGTCGGGCGAGTTCACCGCCTGATCGGCGGCGATGGCGGCTCTGGGTCGCCGGCAGGCTCCGGCCCACGACCGGCGGCAGCCCACTCCACGTTGACGATGCCGCCGCCCAGGATGATCAGCGCGCTCAGCCAGGCGTAGAGCATCACCGCGAGCGAGGTCACCACGAAGAGTGCGGCCGTGGAGGTGGGGTCCTCGAGGCGGGTCAGCTGCGATCCCCCCGGCGGGGCGACGGCGAGGTAGAGGCGGAAGCCGCTGGTGAGGACGAGGAGCGCGGCGGTGGCGAGCGCCGCGCCGAGCATCACCCCGCGCCAGCCCCGCTCTCGCTGGCCCGTGCGGTACAGCAGGACGAGGAAGGCCCACGCGACGATCACCGCGACGGGCCAGCGCCCGAGGGACCACGTCCACGAGACCAGCGCGCCGGCGCCCACGAGGTCGGCGATCGCCTCACCGCCGCCGAACAGCGGCCCGACCACCACGAGGCTCAGCACGGCGGTCGCGGTGACCACGGCGAGCACCGTCAGCAGCAGCGCCCAGCCCCACAGGCGCCAGAAGCCCCGCCGCTCGGGGATCTGCACGGCCTCGCCGAGCGCCCCGAGGGCGGAGCGGAAGACGCGGCTCCCCCGGAGCAGCGCCACCACCGCGCCGGTGACGGCGAGGGCCAGCTGCCGCTGGGCCAGCAGGTCGTCGAGCAGCGGGATCGCCGCCTGCCCCGCGAGCTGGCGTCCGAGCACGAGCTCGACCACCCCCCGGGCGCCGTCACGCATCGCCTGGAGCTTCTCCGCCGGCAGGACCGCTCCGAGCAGCCCGAGGCCGGCGCCGATCGCCGTGACCAGCGGCAGCAGGGACAGGAGGAGGAAGTAGGCCATCTCCGCCGCCAGCCCGGTGGCGCGGACCTCGGAGAAGCGGCGCACCACCGACGTGGCGAGCAGGAAGGGGTTGCGCCCCCGCAGGCGGGCGCGGGACCGTGCGGCCCGCCGGGTGACGCGGTTCAGGGTGGGGTGCGGGGTGCGCTCGGGGTAGACGGGGCGGTTGCGGCGCGCCCTCGCCGCTCGACGATCCCGGCGGGCGTCCGCCTCGATCGTCATGCGGTGAGGTTATCCCCGGCCCTGGTGACGACCGGTCCACGGCGTGCGCACCGCACCCCACGGGGTGACGCCGGCCTCTCGCGGCGCGGCTCTCGGCGGGGTGCTCGGGCTGGCGCTCGGCGGTCGTGGGGCCGGGCGGTCGTGGGGCCGGGCGAGGCGGGACGATGGTGGGCCACCACCCGTCGACCTCCGAGGACCCCCATGACCTGGACCAGCGCTGACATCCCCGACCTGGGCGGCCGCGTGGCCGTGGTCACCGGCGGCAACGGCGGGCTGGGGCTGCAGAGCGTGCTGGCGCTCGCCGGGGCAGGGGCGCACGTGGTGGTCGCCGCCCGCAACCATGACAAGGCCGCGGCCGCGACGGACGTGGTCCGCGGCCGCCACCCCGGGGCGTCGCTCGAGGTGGTCGAGCTCGACCTCGCGGACCTCGCCTCGGTGCGGGCCGCCGCGGACGCGGTGCTCTCAGGCCACGCCGCGGTGGACCTGCTGCTCAACAACGCCGGCCTCATGGCGCCGCCGGAGGGATCCACGGTCGACGGCTTCGAGACCACCCTGGGCGTGGACCACCTCGGGCACTTCGCGCTCACGGCGCACCTGCTCCCGGCGCTGCTGGCCGCCCCGGCCGCGCGCGTGGTGACGGTGACGTCTATCGCCCGCTTCATGGGCGCCCCCCTGGACCCGGCCGACCCGCACCTGCGCCGCGGCTACGGCGCCTGGCACGCGTACGGGCAGGCCAAGATGGCCAACTACCACTTCGGCCTCGGTCTGCAGCAGCGCTTCGCGGCTGCCGGCGCACCCGCCGCGAGCCTGCTGGCCCACCCCGGGCTGTCCGACACCGACCTCCAGGCCACCACCGCGTCCTCCGGAGGCGCGGGGCCGGCCGCCGACACCTTCGTCACCCTCACGCGCCGGGTCGGTATGAGCCCGCCCGTCGGGGCGCGCCCCCAGCTGCGGGCCGCCACCGACCCGGCGGCGCGCGGCGGCCAGATGTACGGCCCGCTCCTCGCGGGCGGCGGGCGGGCGGTCCGCCGCCCGATCCTGCGCCGGTGGGACCTCCAGCGCCGGGTCACCGAGCTGTGGGACGTCTCCGAGCGGGAGACCGGCGTCGTCCTCGACGTCGGCGCCGCGATGGCTGCACGCGGCTGAGAGGCGCGGCTGAGCCGTCGCGGCCGGAGGGGCCCCGTCAGTCGCGCTCGAGCTCGACGACGGTGCGCTCGAAGGGGACGACGATGCCGTGGCTGCCCATCGCGTCGACCACCCCGATGATGGCCGCGCTGCGGACCCGCCACACGTCGGCGTCGCGCGGGCCATGGCTGAAGCGCAGCCGCAGCGCCACCCAGGAGGCGGCGAGCTCCTCGACCCAGGCCTCGGGCGCGGGGTCCTCGACGACCCCGTCCACGGCGCGGAGGGCCTCGAGGGCCACCTGGCGGGCCTGCTCGAGGTCGGTGCCGTAGGCCACGGCGAAGGCGAAGTCGCTGCGGCGGTGACCGTTGACGGTGAGGTTGGTCAGCGGTGACTTGAGCACCCCGGCGTTGGGCAGCAGCACCCGCACGCCGTCGGGGGTGCGGATGGTGGTGTAGCGGAGGTTGAGCTCCTCGACCGTGCCCTCGTAGGATCCGCTGACGATCTGGTGGCCCGCGGTGAAGGGGTTCCGCAGGCCCAGGAGGATGCCGGAGATGTAGTTCTCGGCGATGTCCTTGAGCGCGAAGGCCAGGGCGATCCCCGCGATGCCCGCGCCGCCGAGCACCGGCCCGAGGTCCACGCCGATGATGCGCAGCGCCACGTACAGGCCTGCGGTGAGCACGATGATGAAGACGAGCCGGGCGAGGATCTGCACCGACGAGGTGACGGTGGCGCGGCGCACGTCGTGACGGCGGATGAGCCACCGGGCGATGGTCGCCAGCGCCGCGCCGACCGCGAGGGCGAGCCCGGCGCCCACCCACTGCCAGAAGCCGATCCCTGCGGACCCGCTCGCGGCGGTGACGACGATCATGGGCGCTCCGGAGGTCGAGGGCTGTTCCGGGCGTCGAGGCTACGGCCCTGCCGGCTGCTCCCCGGTCATCCCGGGGGGCGGCGCACCGATCGCAGCAGGCGGCTGGGCTCGCGGGCGCCGCCGGCGACGTCCTCGCCGGCCGGCAGGGGTTCGGGCAGCGCTCCCGGGGTCGCTGCCGGTTGCCGCGCCAGCGCGGCGGGCCGCGCCAGCGAGCGCCGCGGGGGCACCGGGGGCACCGGGGTGCGCGGGACGACGTGCACCGGCCGGGGCCCGAGCTTGATCCAGCCCGCACCGGCCCAGATGTGCGTGGCGCTCGCGCGCCAGCCGTTGCGCACCAGGGTCACGCGCTCGATCACGGGGACGCCCTCGTCCAGGAACAGGTCCCCCGGCGACGGCCGGTCGGTGTCGGAGCGGGCCATGGACCGACGCTAGCCGTCACGCAACATCACCGTCGGCAACTCACGGTGATTCCACCGGGTCCGTTCGCGGTCCCTGAGCGGCTCACTCGGTCCGGCGGGCCTGACGGGCGATGGCCAGCGCGCTGAGCTCGCCCCACAGGGCGGCCGCGCCGTCGGCGTCCCCGGCGGCGTCCAGGCGCTGGGCACGGCTGCGCAGCTCGGACTCGCGCCGCAGGTCCGCCCGCGCGATGAACGTCCGCGTCAGGGACGCCACGAGCCCCTTCAGGCGCTGCTCGTCGTCCTCGGGGAGCGCCGCCACCGCGAGCGCGTGCACCAGCGGGCGCAGGTCGTCGCCCGCGGTCTCCATGACCGTCTCCAGCCAGGAGCGCCCGGCCGCCGCGCCGGCCACGGCGCCGCCGAGCGAACCCAGCACGTCGTGCAGGGCCCGGTGCTCCGGGCGGGTGAAGGCCTCGCCGGAGACGTGGTCGAGGTCGCTCGGGATCAGGGACGGTGCCTGCAGGTACAGCTGGAGGACCTGGCGCTCGGCGTTGACCACGGGGTCGTCGCTCACCGGCGCCGGCGGGCGCGCAGCGCCGCCCCGGGCGTCCCCCGCGGGCCTGCCGCCCGCCTTGCCCTGTCCGCCGCGCCCCGCGGCGGAGACCGCGCGGCGCACCTCCTCCACGTCCATGCCCAGCCACCCCGCGAGCTGGCGCGAGTACTCCGGGCGAAGGCTCCGGTCCTTGATCGCCGCCACCAGCGGCGCCGCGCTGCGCAGGGCCGCGACCCGGCCCTCGGCGCGGTCGAGGTCGTGGGGGACCAGGCGCGAGCGGATCGCGAACTCGAAGAGAGGGCGCCGCTCCTCCACGAGGGAGCGCACGGCGGCATCGCCCCTGGCGATGCGCAGCTCGCACGGGTCCATGCCGTCCGGCTCCACCGCGATGGACGTCTGGGCGCTGAAGCGCTGGTCGGACTCGAACGCGCGCAGCGCCGCCTTCTGCCCGGCGGCGTCCCCGTCGAAGGTGAACACCACCTCCCCGCCGCGCTCCCCGTCGTCGACGATGAAGCGGCGCACCACCGACGCGTGGTCGTCGCCGAACGCCGTCCCGCACGTGGCCACCGCCGTCTCCACGCCGGCGAGGTGGCAGGCCATGACGTCGGTGTACCCCTCGACGACCACCACGCGGCGCTCGCGGGCGATCGAGCGCTTGGCCAGGTCGAGGCCGTAGAGCACGTGGGACTTGCGGTACAGCGGGGTCTCGGGGGTGTTGAGGTACTTCGGGCCCTGGTCGGACTCCAGCAGCCGGCGCGCACCGAAGCCGATGACGGCGCCGGTGGTGTCCCTGATGGGCCACACGAGCCGGCCGCGGAACCGGTCGTAGGGCCCGCGCGAGCTCGACTGGCCGATCGAGCCCAGGCCGGAGGTGACGATCTCGTCGTCGGTGAAGGCCTTGGCCCGCAGGTGGCGCGTCAGCGCGTCCCAGCCCGCGGGCGCGAAGCCCACCCCGAAGCGCTCGGCGGCGCTGCGGTCGAAGCCGCGCTCGACGAGGAAGCGGCGACCCACCTCCGCCTCGGGGCTCGCGAGCGCCTCCACGTAGAACGCCGCGGCCACGCGGTGGGCGTCGAGCAGGCGGGCGCGGCGGCCGACGTCCTCGCGGGGGCGCGAGGGGCCGCCGTCCTCGTAGCGCAGCGGGTGGCCGAGCGTCCCGGCGAGGCGCTCGACCGCCTCGACGAAGCTCACGCCGTCGACCTTCTGCACGAAGGAGTAGACGTCGCCGCCCTCGCCGCAGCCGAAGCAGTGGTAGAGCCCGACGGCGGGGCGCACGGTGAAGGAGGGGCTGCGCTCGTCGTGGAAGGGGCACAGGCCCTTGAGCGAGCCGGAGCCGGCGGGCTTGAGCGTCACCTGCTGGCCGACGACCTCGTCGATCCGCGTCCGCTCCCGCACGAGGTCGATGTCCTCGCGGCGGATCCTCCCTGCCACGCCCCGATGCTAGGCGCCGAGGACCACCCGCTGTGCCCTGACCTCGCGGGCACGCAAGGATCACCCCCATGAGGCTCATCCCCCGCTCCGCCGCCTGGTCAGCCTTCGGGGCTGCGCTCCCGAAGTCGGTGTGGCCGCCCACGTGGCCGCCGTCGAAGGGGCTGGTCGTCGCGTCGGGCCTCGTGGCCGGCGACCTGGCCCTGCGTCTGGGCGCCCTCTACGTCGTGCCGCGCAACCGCCGCCCGTCCTCGGCGATCTCCTGGCTGCTGGCCATCAACCTCATCCCCTACGCGGGCCCGGCGGCCTACGCGCTCATCGGCAACCCGAGCCTTCCGCGCAAGCGCCGTGAGACCCAGCGCGAGATCAACGAGCTCATCAAGGAGCGGAGCGAGCCGAGCGCGGTGTCCGACACCGAGGGCACGCGGCCGCCGTGGCTGACCACCGTGGCCTACCTGAACCGGCGCCTCGGGGCGATGCCGCTGCTGAAGGGAAACTCGGCGACCGTCCACAACGGCACGGCGGCGAACATCGCAGGGATGGCCGCGGACATCGACGAGGCGACGACCTCGGTGCACGCGCAGTTCTACCTGATCTCCCTCGACGCCACGACGGAGCCGTTCTTCGCCGCGATGGGCCGCGCGGTGGAGCGCGGCGTGAAGGTCCGCCTCCTCATGGACCACTTCACGTGCCTGCGCTACCCCTACTACCGGGAGACCCTGAAGCGCCTGACCGCGATGGGGGTGGACTGGCAGCTCATGCTCCCCATCCAGCCGCTCAGGGGGAAGTTCCGCCGACCCGACCTGCGCAACCACCGCAAGCTGCTCGTCGTCGACGGCGTGGTGGGGTGGATGGGCTCGCAGAACGTCATCGACCCCAGCTACAACACGAAGGCGAACATCGAGCGCGGCCTGCAGTGGGTGGACATCATGGCGCGCTTCGTCGGCCCCGTCGTCGCAGAGCTCGACGGGGTCTTCGCCACCGACTGGCACGCAGAGACCGGCGACCTGCTCGACCTCGAGCGCGCCCGCACCGACATGGAGCACCGCCACGCCGCGGGCGCCGACCGCGACCTGGACTGCCAGGTGGTGCCCAGCGGGCCGGCGTACCCCGTGGAGAACAACCTCAAGCTCTTCAACGCCATGCTCTACGCCGCCCAGCGTGCGGTGACCATCACCACCCCGTACTTCGTGCCTGACGAGTCGCTGCTGGAGGCCGTCACCACGGCCGCGCAGCGGGGTCTGGACGTCGAGCTGCTGGTGTGCGAGGAGGGCGACCAGGCCGTCGTCCACCACGCCCAGTCCTCCTACTACGAGCAGCTGTTGCGCGCGGGGGTGCGCATCTACCTCTTCCCCAAGCCGTACGTGCTCCACGCCAAGCTCGTGAACGTCGACGACATCGTCTCGGTCATCGGCAGCTCGAACATGGACATCCGCTCCTTCAACCTCGACCTGGAGGTCTCGGTGATGGTGCGCAGCGAGTCCTTCGCCGCCGAGCTCCTGCAGGTCCAGGCCGGCTACCGGGCGCGCTCCCGCGAGCTGACGCTCGAGGACTACCTGAAGCGTCCCCGCCTCGACAAGCTCAAGGACAACCTGGCACGGCTCACGTCGGCGCTGCAGTAGGGGTCAGGCGCGCTGGCGGGCTCGGGGAGGCGCCTGGGCCGTCGAGCGGGGACCTCGTGCGATCGACGCGCCGCGGGGAGCGACAGCGGCTCCCCGCTCGGTGGCATCGCTTCGGGCGTCGATCACCACAGCTCGATCACGGCGCCGTGCCCGCTGGAGCGTGACAGCGGGCCGTCCCGGGTGACCAGCGGGCAACCGAGCACCTCGGCGAGGGCGACGTAGGCGGCGTCGTAGGCCGTGATGTTCGACCGGAGGGCGAACGCCCGGCGCCGCAGCACGTCGAGCGCCGGCCACCGCTCCACGGTGAGGTCTTCGAGGTCGGTCAGCAGATCTTCGGCCCGCCCCGCGCTGACATGACCTCCCAAGGTCATCCCCCGCAGCGCGGAGACCACCTCGTGGTCGAGCAGGTGCGGCGCGTGCAGGTCCTCACCGGCGATCCGGGCCCTCAACGCGTCCGATCCTGGGCTGGCGACCAGGGCGTCCACGACGGCCGAGGTGTCGATGACGATCATCCGCGGACGCGTCGATCGAGCTCCTCGCCACGCTCCGCACGCATCTGCCGGACGAGAACGACGGAGGAGATCGACGCCTGCTCGCTGCGGGCGGCCGCCCGCTCGAGCACCTCAGCCACGGTGGGCCGAGCCACGTCGCGGGTCAGGACGTCGAGCACATAGGCGTTCAGGGACTCGCCGCGCGCAGCCGCGCGCGCCTTCAGGGTGCGACGGGTCTCCTCGGGGACGTTCCTCACCTGCATCAGACCGCTCATGAATCCATTCTAGATGCACTTGTATCCACTATGCCACCACACGTCCGGCTCTCACATGACCGATGCTCACACCACGACGGTGCGCAGCGGACCCAGCGCCGCCCACCACGCCAGCGCCGAGGCGTCGGTCAGCGAGGCCACCTGGTCGACCACGGCGCGCAGGCGCCCGGCGTCGTCGTCGGCGCCCGCGTGGTCGTCGGCGAACGGCACCTCCAGGCGCTGCGGGTGGTCGCTCAGCTCGGCGACGAGCCCCGCGACCACGTCGCGCTGGCGCTCGTAGACCGGCGTGCTCTCGCGCGGGACCATGACGAACACCGACGCCACCGCCTTCAGCGCGGTGATCTCCACGACGGTGGTCCGCGGCACCACGAGGTCCGCGGCGTAGCGCACCAGGCGCTCGCGCCCGGCCGCGTCACGGGTCGCGGCCGTCGCGGCGCCGGCGAAGCGGCCGATGAGCTGGCTCGTGAGGTCCTTCAGGGCAGCCAGCGCCCGGCGCGAGCCGTCGAAGCCGCGGACCCACCCGCGCTCCCCGGCGAGGGCGTCGAGGGCGGCCGCCACCTCGTCGTCCGCGGCGCCCGGCAGGTAGGCGCGCACCGCAGCGCTCACGGCGGCGCGGTGGTCGTCCTCCGCGAGGTCCCCGAGGTCCACGCGACCGGCGACCACCGCGTCCTCGACGTCGTGGACGCTGTAGGCGATGTCGTCGGCGAGATCCATCACCTGGGCCTCCAAGCAGCGCCGGTCCCCCGGCGCGGGCTCGCGCATCCACGCGAAGGCCGGTGCGTCGGAGACGTAGTGGCCGAACTTCCCCGACCGACCCCTCGGGTCCTCCCCCGCCGCCCACGGGTACTTCGTGGACGCGTCCAGGCTCGCCCGCGTGAGGTTCAGGCCCGCCGGTCCCCCCGTGGCCGGGTCGGTGACCTTGGGCTCCAGGCGGGTGAGGAGCCGGAGCGTCTGGGCGTTGCCCTCGAACCCGCCGATGCCCGCCGTGATCTCCGCGAGCACCGTCTCGCCCCGGTGGCCGAAGGGCGGGTGCCCCAGGTCGTGGGCCAGGCA
>JBBSRD010000009.1:0-23052 GCA_038243415.1 Actinomycetales bacterium
CGGCGCCCGGCGTCGGCGTTGCGCCAGCGGGCGAGCTCCCACACGAGCAGCTTGGGGACGTCCTTCAGGGGCGCGAACCCGCCGACGGAGTCGCCGTAGAGCGTCGCGTAGCCGACGGACAGCTCGGACATGTTGCTCGTGGCCAGCACGAGGTGGCCCTCGGAGTTGCTCAGCGCCATGAGCAGGGTGCCGCGCACGCGCGCCTGGAGGTTCTCCCCGGCCACCGAGGAGAGCTCGACCGCCTCGGCGAGGTGCTCGGTGAAGGCGTCGACCACGGGGGCGATGGGGACCACCCGGTAGTCGCAGCCCAGGCGCTGGGCGAGGTCGTCGGCGTCATCGCGGCTGTGCCCGGAGGAGTACGACGACGGCAGCGAGACCCCCGTCAGCCCGCCCGGGCCCAGGGCGTCGACGGCCAGGCTCGCCACCACCGCGGAGTCGATGCCCCCGGAGAGCCCCAGGGCGACCCGCGTGAAGCCGTTCTTGCGCACGTAGTCGCCCAGGCCCAGCACCAGGGCGGACCACAGCGCCGCGACGTCGTCGAGGGGCTCGGTGATCGGCGCGGGGAGCGGGGCGCGGGGCGCGGCCGGCTCCTCGCTGACCACGCGGACCACCTCGTCGCCCCGCAGCTCGCGGTCGGCCGCCCGGGCCGGTGCGTCCACGTCGAGCACGAGCAGGTGCTCGGTGAACCGAGGGGCGCGCGCCAGCAGGGTCCCGTCGGCGGCCACGACGAGGGAGCCGCCGTCGAAGACCAACTCGTCCTGACCGCCGACGGCGTTGAGGTACGCCAGCGGGCACCCCGCCTCGTCGGCGCGGCGGCGCGCGAGGTCCAGGCGGACGCCGTCCTTGCCGCGCTCGAAGGGGGAGCCGTTGAGCACGAGCAGCAGCTCGGCGCCGGCCTCGCGGCACTGCGCCACCGGCCCGCCGTCCTGCCAGAGGTCCTCGCAGATCGCCAGCGCCACGTCCACCCCGCGCACGCGGACCAGCGCGAGAGCGTCGCCGGGGACGAAGACGCGGAACTCGTCGAAGACGCCGTAGGTGGGCAGGAAGTGCTTGGCGTAGCGGGCGACCACCTCGCCGCCGCAGAGCACGGCGGCGCAGTTCTGCGGCAGGCCCTTCGGCAGGGCGCCGCCGCCGCGCCCGTGCTGGCCACGACGGTCCGCGGGCCCCTGGGCGGTGGTCAGCGACGCCGGGTCGCCCCCGCGGTCCAGGTAGCCGACGACCACGGGGAGGTCACCGAGACCGTCGGACGCGAGGTCGGCGGCGAGCTGCTCGAGGGCGGCCCGCGAGGCCTCGACGAAGGACGAGCGCAGGGCCAGGTCCTCGACGGGGTAGCCGGTGAGGACCATCTCGGGGAAGGCGACCAGGTGCGCTCCGGCGCCCGCCGCCTCCCTGGTCCTGACGCGGACCAGGTCGGCGTTGGCGGTCAGGGCTCCGACGGTGGCGTCGACCTGGGCGAGGGCCAGGCGCAGCTGAGGCATCCGGCGAGCCTAGAGCCCCGGTCCGTCCCGCCGGCCGGCGTGGTGGGCGGCGGCGGCCTGCTCGGAGCCGGGTTCGCCGCCGGCCCGCCGCGCGTCCTCGCGGTCCTGGACCCTGGTGCGCCGCACGTCGACCACCGCGACCACCAGGGCCGCCAGCACCAGGGCGATCGTGCACGCGAGGCCGGCGGCCAGCCCGTCACCGCTCGTCTCGCTCGAGCTCACCGCGAAGAACACCGAGCCGACGATCGCGATCCCGAACCCGGCGCCGAGCCGCTGGAAGGTCTGGAAGACCCCCGAGGCGCTCCCGGAGTCTCGGCGGTCGACGTTCACGAGGCTGATGTTGGTGTTGGGCGCGATCACCTGGCCGCTGCCCGCGCCGGCGATCAGCAGCGGGGCGATGAGCAGCAGCCCGATGGCGTTCGTGCTCACCGAGGAGCCCAGCAGCTCGACGACGGCCACGACCAGGCCGAGCCCGACCGCCACCATGACCAGCCCGCGGACGGTGAGCGTCCGGCCCTGGACGGCGACGGCCCGGCTGGAGAGCGGCGAGGAGACGGCGGCCGCGGCCGCGGAGGGCGTCTGGGTCAGGCCTGCGTGCAGCGCGCTGTAGCCCAGCCCGGTCTGCAGGGAGAGGGTGAGGGTGAAGAACACCGCGGTGAACCCGGCGAAGTACAGCGTCGCGATGAGGATGCCGGGGGTGAAGCCGGGCGTCCCGAACAGCCCCGGGCGGGCCAGCGGCAGGCCGCCCCGGGCGGCGTAGCGCCTCTCCCACGCGATGAAGGCCCACGCGCCGGCCGCCGCGAGCGCCAGGCCCGCCACCACCAGGGGCCACCCGATGAGGTCGCGCTCCTGGACGGCGAGCAGCACGAGGACCACGGTGACGCCCCGCAGCAGGGTGCCCCCGAGGTCCAGGCGCTGGCGCCCGGCGGAGGAGCGGTTCGAGATCAGCCTCAGGCCGAGGACGAACGCGACGACCGCCACGGGGAGGTTGACCCAGAACACGTAGCGCCAGGACTCCGCGAGCGGGACCACGTCGATGATGACGCCGCCGAGCAGGGGGCCCACCGCGGTGGACAGGCCGACGGTGGCCCCGAAGTACCCGAAGGCCTTGCCGCGCTCGGGGCCGCGGAACTCGGTGTTGATGATCGCGGTGATCTGCGGGTTGAGGGTGCCGGCGCCGAGGCCCTGGAGCACCCGGGTGAGCACGAGCATCTCCGGGCTCTGGGCGAGGCCGCACCCGACGCTGCCGATCGTGAAGACGACGAGCCCGACGAGGAAGACCTTCTTGCGCCCGTAGGAGTCGCCCAGGCGCCCGGCGGGCACGAGCATGAGGCCGAAGGCCACGGCATAGCCGGTGAGGACCCACTGCAGCTGGCTGCTCGAGGCCCCGAGGCCCTCCTGGACGGAGGGGAGCGCGACGTTGACGATCGTCACGTCGAGCAGCGTCATGAACCCGGTGACGAGGCAGACCCAGAGGACCTTCCAGCGCGCCGGGTCCAGGTCGTCGTCGCCCGGCGGGGACTGCTCCCTCGACCTCGCGTGGTGCTCTCGGGTCCCCTGCTCGCCGCTCACGGCGCCATCCTCGCCGCTCACCGGGCGGCCCGCGACGGCGCCGGAGGTCGCACGGCTGGGCGCGGCGGTGACACGATGGCGACCATGGACAGGCAGCAGGACTTCGTGCTCCGCTCGGTCGAGGAGCGGGACATCCGCTTCATCCGGCTGTGGTTCTCCGACGTGCTCGGGTCCCTCAAGTCGGTGTCGGTGGCCCCGGCCGAGCTCGAGGGCGCCTTCAGCGAGGGCATCGGGTTCGACGGCAGCGCCGTGGAGGGCCTCACACGGGTCTCCGAGGCCGACATGATCATGCGCCCGGACCCGTCGACCTACCAGGTCCTGCCGTGGCGGGTGGACTCCGAGTCCGGGCAGGGCACCGCCCGGATGTTCTGCGACATCCTCACCCCCGAGGGCGCCCCCGCCCAGGCGGACAGCCGCCAGGTGCTCAAGCGGGTGCTCTCCCGGGCGGCCGACCGGGGCCTGACCTTCTACACCCACCCCGAGGTGGAGTTCTACCTGCTGGACTCCGACGGGCGCCGCCGCCCCGACGGCGGTCCCACTCTGCCGCCGAGCCCCGTCGACCAGGCGGGGTTCTTCGACCACGTCCACCACGGCGGGGGTCACGACTTCCGTCGCCGGGCGATCTCCCTGCTGGAGCAGATGGGCATCTCCGTGGAGTTCAGCCACCACGAGGGCGGGCACGGGCAGCAGGAGATCGACCTGCGCTACGCCGACGCGCTCGCCACCGCCGACAACATCATGACCTTCCGCACGGTGATCAAAGAGGTCGCGCTCGACCAGGGCGTGTACGCGACGTTCATGCCCAAGCCGTTCGTGGACCAGCCCGGCTCGGGCATGCACGTCCACCTCTCGCTCTTCGAGGACGACGTCAACGCCTTCCACGACCCGTCGGGGCAGTTCCAGCTCTCGGCGACCGCGCGGCACTTCGTCGCGGGTCTGCTGCACCACGCCCCGGAGATCACCGCGGTCACCAACCAGTACGTCAACTCCTACAAGCGGCTGTGGGGCGGCGACGAGGCGCCCAGCTACGTCTCCTGGGGCCACAACAACCGCTCCGCCCTGGTCCGGGTGCCGCTGTACAAGCCGCACAAGGGGGGCAGCGCGCGGGTGGAGTACCGGGCGCTGGACTCCTGCGCCAACCCCTACCTGTCCTTCGCGCTGCTGCTCGCCGCGGGTTTGAAGGGGATCGACGAGAAGTACGAGGTGCCCGAGCCCGCCGACGACGACGTCATGCGCCTCACGGGCATGGAGCGCCGGGCCATGGGCGTCGGGTCCCTGCCCGGCGACCTCGGCGACGCCATCAAGCTCCTCGAGCGCAGCGAGCTGGTCGCCGAGACCCTCGGGGAGCACGTCTTCGCCTACCTGCTGCGCGAGAAGACCCAGGAGTGGGAGGCGTACTCGCGACAGGTGACGCCCTACGAGCTCGACCGGTACCTGCCGGTCCTGTGAGCGCCCCGCGAGGCGGCCCTCGGTCCGCGCAGGGCGCACCGGGCGCGGTGAGCCGCGCCGACCTCGCCCGCGCCGGGTTCGAGGACACGGTCGCCGCGCTGCGCCTTGTCGACGACGACGAGCTCGACGGGCTGGCGCGTCCCGCGCTCGTCGCCGCGCTCGCCGCCACCCCCGACCCCGACCGGGGCCTCCTGGCCCTGGTCCGCCTCCTGGAGGCGGCGCGCACCGACGGACGCCAGGTCGCGGACGGGCTGCGCCGTGAGCTCCCCGGCGGGCCCCCCGCGGGCGAGCTCGGGGAGCCAGCGGTGACCGGGACCCGGCTGGTCGCCCTCCTCGGCACGTCGGTGGCCCTCGGCGAGCACCTGGTCGCCCACCCCGAGGACTGGCGCGAGCTCGTCCCCGGTGCGCACACCGGCCACGGCCCGCGCGAGACGCTGCTGCGCGCCGTCGGGGCCGACCCGCTGGCGGACGTCCCCGTCGCCGACGCCTCGCTGGGCAGGGACGGCGCCCGCGACGCCCTGCGCCGCGCCTACCGGCGGCTCCTGCTGGTCATCGCCGCCGACGACCTCGTGCGAGCCTCGCCCGAGGCCAGGCTGGGCGCGGTCACCGCGCAGCTCTCCGACCTCGCCGACGCCGCGCTCGAGGCGGGCCTCGCCATGGCCAGGGCCCTGGTGCCCGGCCACGAGGACGTGTCGCTGGCCGTCATCGCGCTCGGCAAGTGCGGGGCCCGCGAGCTGAACTACCTCTCCGACGTCGACGTCGTGCACGTCGTCCGTCCCACCGGTGACGCGGTCACCGAGGCGCGGGCCGTCGAGGTCGGCACCCGCCTGGCCCAGGCGCTGGCGCTCGCGTGCTCGGCGACCACCGCCGCGGGCACCCTGTGGGAGGTCGACACGGCGCTGCGCCCGGAGGGCAAGAACGGGCCGCTGGTGCGCACCCTGGACAGCCACGTCGCCCACCACCGGCGCTGGGCCGCCACCTGGGAGCTGCAGGCGCAGATGAAGGCGCGCCCGGCCGCCGGCGACGCCGCGCTGGGGGCCGCGTACGTCGAGGCGCTGGCGCCCCTGGTGTGGCGGGCCGCCGAGCGCCCCGGCATGGTCGCCGACACCCGGGCGATGCGGAAGCGGGTCGAGGAGCACCTGCCGAGCGCCGACTCGCCCCACCAGCTGAAGCTCGGCCCGGGAGGGCTGAGGGACGTGGAGTTCTCCGTCCAGCTCCTCCAGCTCGTCCACGGCCGAGCCCAGCCGGCGCTGCGGGTCCGCGGCACGCTCGAGGCGCTGGAGGAGCTGTCGACCCACGGTTTCGTCGGGCGCCACGACGCCGCGCGCCTCGGCGAGGACTACCGGTTCCTCCGGGTGCTGGAGCACCGCCTGCAGCTGCGACGGATGCGCCGCGCGCAGCTGCTGCCCCACGACGAGGCCGGCCTGCGCTGGCTCGCCCGCGCGGCCGCGGTGCCGGGCGGGGCGGAGGGCCTGACCCGCCGGCTCGAGGACGTGCGCCGACGGGTGCGCCGCCTGCACGAGCAGCTGTTCTACCGTCCGCTGCTCGAGGCCGTCGCGGCACTGTCCACCGAGGAGCTGCGCCTGACCCCCGCGGAGGCGCGCGAGCGCCTCGAGAGCCTGGGCTACCGCGACGCTCCCGGCGCGCTGCGCCACATCACGGCGCTGACCACGGGTGTCTCGCGCAGGGCCGCGATCCAGCGCCAGCTGCTGCCGGTGCTCCTCGGTTGGTTCGCCGACGGTTCCGACCCCGACGGCGGCCTGCTGGCGTTCCGGCGCATCAGCGAGACCCTGGGCTCGACCGCCTGGTACCTCAGCATGCTGCGTGACGAGGGGACCGCCGCCGCGCGGATGGCCCGGGCCACGTCGACCGCGTCGCTCGTGGCGGACGGCCTCGTGGGCGACGCGCAGGCCGCACGCTGGCTCGGCGACGACGCCTCGCTGGTCCCGCGCGGCGCAGACGACGTGGCGCACCTGTTCTCCGGGGCCCTGGGGCGGGCGGAGACCGGCGAGGGTGCCGCCCGGGCGCTGCGGACGGTGCGCTCGCGCGAGCTGCTGCGGACCGCGCTCGCCGACGTCCTGGGCCTGGTGCGGCCCTCGCAGGTGCGCGAGTCGCTCTCCGGCGTCGGCATCGGCGCCATCCGGGCGGCCCTGGGCCTCGCGCAGACGCGTGTGGCCGCCGAGCGCGGGGAGTCGCCCACGGCGATCGCCGTCATCGGGATGGGTCGCCTCGGCGGCTCCGAGATGGGTTACGGCTCCGACGCCGACGTCATCGTCGTGCACCGCCCGCACCCGGGCGCTGACGCCGGCGCGGCGCAGGAGCACGCGGTGGCGGTCGCGTCGGCGATGCGCGGCGTGCTGGCGACCGCCGGCCCCGGCCTGCCCCTGGAGCTCGACCTGGCGCTGCGCCCGGAGGGGCGGAACGGGCCGTTGGCGCGGTCGCTGGACTCGTGCGCCGCGTACTACTCGCGGTGGTCGAGCACCTGGGAGAGCCAGGCGCTGCTGCGGGCCCGTCCCGTGGCGGGCGACGCGGCGGTGGGTGCGGCGTTCATCGACCTCGTGGACCCGCTGCGCTACCCCGCGCAGGGTCTCACCGGCGACGAGCTGACGGCGGTGCGCCGGATGAAGGCCCGCGTGGAGTCCGAGCGGCTGCCCCGCGGGGTGGATCCCCACCGCCACCTCAAGCTCGGGCCCGGCTACCTCGCCGACGTGGAGTGGACCGCCCAGCTCCTCCAGCTGCGCCACGCCGGCCGGGTGACCTCGCTGCGCACCACCTCGACCCCGGGCGCGCTGTGGGCGGCGTGCGCCGCGGGGCTCCTCGCCGAGGAGGACGCCGGCGTGCTCGTCACCGCGTGGGAGGCGGCCGCGCGCACCCGCGACGCGGTGGTGCTGGTGCGCGGGCGCATCGACGACGTGGTGCCCACCGACCCCGGTCAGGCCGCGCAGGTGGCGCACTTGCTGGGGCTCGACCCGGAGACCGCCGAGGAGCTGACCGGGCACGTGCGCCTGGTGGGGCGCGGCGCGCGAGCGGTGGTCGAGCGGGTCTTCTACGGCTGACCGCCGGAGCGTCAGCCGGCCCGGGGACGCGGCGCCGACCGCCTGAGCGCGGGCGGTCAGCCGTCGCAGCCGGTGCCGTCCCCGTCGCGGTCGAACCTCGGCTCGAACCCGGGGTCCCCGGACCGGATGGGCGCGGCCCCGGCGTCGCGCACCTCGCTGCAGCGGGCGTAGGACGGCGAGGGGTCCGGGTGGGGCGGGCGACGCTCCGCCGGCGCGGGGGCGCGGCGCCCACCCGCTCCCGGCCCGCTCTCGCCCAGCTCACCGGCGGGAAGGGGCTCGGCGGGGCACGAGCCCAGCACGCGGGCGCTCGCGTCGCGCTCGGCGGCGGTGACCCACAGTCGGTACCGGACCTTCACCGCGACCTGCCGGGCGACGTAGGCGCAGCGGTAGCCGCGGCTCGGCGGAAGCCACGTCGCCGCGTCGCCCGCCCCCTTCGCGCCGTTGAGCGGGCCGTCCACGGCGAGGAGGTTCAGCGGGTCGTTCGCGATCGCCGTGCGGGTGCCGGCGTCCAGGCCCTGAGCGCCCTTCTGCCAGGCGTCGCCCAGGGCGACGACGTGGTCGATCTGGACCTGGGAGCTGGTCTCGACCCCGCGCACGAAGGACAGGTCGAGGCCGGAGTAGGGATCGGCGAGGGTGCCGGACAGCACCACGCAGCCCCGGGTCCCGGCCTTCAGCGTGGTCGCGGAGAGGTCCCGGGCGAGGACGTCGTTGCGGGTGTCGCACCCGTTGCGGTCCACGTCGGTCCACGCGGGGCCGAACTGGTCGCGGTCGTACCCGGTCTTCGGTGCCCTGCCTTTCACGGGCAGCTCGTCCAGCGCCGCGAGCGCCGAGCCGGGGGCGCCGACGGCCCCGCCGCGCCGTGACGAGTCCCTCGTGGCGTCGGTGATCGAGCAGCCGCCCAGCAGGCTGGCTGCGAGCACCGACGCGAGCAGCGCGGCGACCCGGGGCCCCCTCCGGGTCGCCGCCGCGCCGGGACGGGCGGACATCGATGACGACACGTGACCTCCTGCGGCAAAGCGTCGACCCTATGCGCCGTCCGTCGCGCGTGCCGGCGCCCCCGTCCGCTCCGCGAGGCTTGCCATGATGGGCAGACACCACAGCGAGGAGAGCGGTCCATGACGGATTTCGTGGGGGTCGGCGCCGTGCGGCGCTGGTTGGCGCAGGCCGGGCCGGCGGCCGTGATGGAGGGCATGGTCGGCTACCTCGAGGAGGACTTCGCGCGCTGGCCCTCCTTCGACAAGACCAGCCGGGTCGCCAGCCACACGCCGCTGGGCGTCATCGAGCTGATGCCCGTGTCCGGGCCGGACCTGTACGGCTTCAAGTACGTCAACGGCCACCCCTCGAACCCTGCCCGCGGCTTCCAGACGGTCACGGCCTTCGGGGTGCTGGCGGAGGTCCACAACGGCTATCCGGTCTTCGTCGCCGAGATGACGCTGCTCACCGCGCTGCGCACCGCTGCCACCTCGGCGATGGCCACCCGGGCGCTGGCCCGCCCCGACGCGGGGGTGCTGGCGCTCATCGGTGCGGGCAGCCAGTCCGAGTTCCAGGCCCTGGCGCTGCGCGCGGTGCTCGGCGTCGGGTCGCTGCGGGTC
The DNA here is from genome assembly GCA_038243415.1 of Actinomycetales bacterium. Lineage (GTDB taxonomy): Bacteria > Actinomycetota > Actinomycetes > Actinomycetales > Quadrisphaeraceae > CADCUY01. The sequence continues at coordinate 9,148 of JBBSRD010000009.1, forward strand.
TTCGACGTCGACGGGGCCGCGAGCGAGAAGCTGGTGCGCAACCTGGTCCCGCTCGGCTTCCACGTGCAGGTGTGCGCCTCCGCGGGCGAGGCGGCGCGCGGGGCCGACGTCATCACCACGTGCACGGCCGACAAGACCCAGGCCCAGGTCCTCGCCGACGCCGACGTCGCCCCGGGGACGCACGTCAACGCCATCGGGGGCGACTGCCCGGGCAAGACCGAGCTGGACCCGGCGATCCTGGACCGCGGACGCGTCTTCGTCGAGCACGCCCCGCAGACCCGTGTGGAGGGGGAGATCCAGAACCGGGCCGCCGACTTCCCCGTCACCGAGCTGTGGGAGGTCCTGACCGGCGCCGCCCCGGGGCGGACGTCGCCGGAGCAGGTCACGGTGTTCGACTCCGTGGGCTTCGCGCTCGAGGACTACGGCGCGCTGCGCTACCTGCGGGACGCGGTGAGCGGCACCGACCTCGTGGAGGACATCGACCTCGTCGCGGCGCCGGAGGACCCCAAGGACCTCTTCGGCTTCGCGACCGCGCCGGTGCCGGTGGGCTGAGGGCGTGGGCCCCGCGACGGCTCAGCCCGCCTCCGAGACCACCCGCACCCGCTCGCGGGGCACCCACTGCAGGTCCAGCGCCACCGTCCGGTCGAGGCGTGCGGACAGGCGCGTCGCGAGGGCGTCCGGCAAAGGAGGTGACCCCGGTCCGGCGAGGATCACCCGGACGTCGGGTCCGTCCACGTCCACCGAGGCCACCGTGAAGTCGGCTTCCTCGCCGAGCCAGGCGGACACCTCGCTGCGGGCCCGGTCGTTCGCCACGGCGTCGCTGGTGATGGACGCCCCGTTGAGGGAGAGCCCCACCACCACGAGCACCCCGAGCCCCAGGACCGCGGCGAAGGCGGTGCGCACCCGCCCACGGACCGCGCGCGCCCGGCGCAGGGGCGCCACGCCGGTGAGCACGAAGATGGTGCCGCCGACCACGAGGATCGCGACGAGGTTGGTGAGGAACAGCAGGAGCGTGCCGCTGGCGCTCGCGGCGTCGCCGGCCTGGGCGGTGATGCCGACGACGGAGAGCGGCGGGACGAGCGCGATGGAGATCGCGACGCCGGGCAGCGAGGAGGACACGTCGCGCCGGGACAGGGCGTAGGCCCCGGCCGCCCCCGCGGCGACGGCGACGACGAGGTCCGCGAGCGTGGGGGAGGCGCGCGAGAGCACCTGGCTGTTGGCGCCGAGGTCCGCGCCGAGGGTGGAGGACGCGCCGAGGACCGCGCCGGTGCCCACGGCGATACCGATCCCGAGGAGCACCAGGGCGGCGGAGCGGGCCAGGCGCCTCGGCCAGCCCATCGCGAGGGAGAGACCCATGCCCATCATCGGGGAGATGAGGGGGGCGATGAGCATCGCGCCGACGACGACGGCGGTGGAGTCCGCGAGCACGCCCATCGCGCTGATGACCGAGGCGAACGTCATGAGCAGGGTGAAGCGCAGCACGCGCGAGAGGGAGTCGGGGCCCTCGAAGTACACCTGGTCGTAGACCGCGCCGCGCTCCTGCGGGCGGGCGCCGAGCCCGTCGATCCAGCTCGTCAGCCGGGTGTCGCCGGGGCGCCCCCCGGTCACCTCGGCGACGTCGAGGCGCACCGCGGCGCGCAGCACGGCCTGGGCGAGCACCCCCACGGCGGCGGCGAAGAGCACCAGGCTGAACAGGGCGGAGGACAGGCCCGGCAGCGCGAGAGCGACCACCACGAGCAGGCCGGCGCCGCCGGCCCGCCACCAGGAGCGGTGCGGGGCGAGCAGGGCCCGCGCCACGAGGACCACCCCCACCAGCGCCAGGGCCGAGCCCGCCAGGGCGCTGAGCGGGAGGCTCCCCTCGGGGGAGAGGGCGAGGACGGCGCCGGCTGCGGCCACCACGAGCACGGCCGCGAGCGTGGCCCACTCCCGTGAGCGCAGGCGCGGGAGCGCGTAGGCCACCGCGGCGAGCACCAGCGCGACGCCGGCGAGCCGGACGGCCAGCCCCTCGCCGCGGCCGGCGAGGGCCACGAGGACCCCGGCGGCCAGCAGCGACGCCACGAGGTCGGCGACGACGCCGCGCCACGGCAGCCGGTCGAAGCGCTGGCGCAGCGACGCGACCGCCGGCTCGGTGAGGTCGGTGGTGGCGGTCACCCGCGCAGCATCTCCCAGGGCGCTGGCGCATCTGCGCCGGGCGGCACGCTCGGGACGGTGTCCTACTCGCAGGCGACCCCGTCGCCGTCGCGGTCGAGGCCGCTCCGGTACCCGGGCTGCCCGCGGTAGAGCGGGGCCTTGCCGGCGGCGCGCACGGCGTCACAGTTGGCGTAGTACGCGTCGCTGGGCGGTGGCTGCGGCGCCAGCAGCGTGCCGCGGCTGGCCGAGGTCGCGGAGCGTCCGGTGTCGGACGCGGAGTACCACGCCGGCGAGCCGTTGCCGCGGTAGAGCACGGCGTTGCCGTCGTCCTGGACGTCGAGGCGCAGGCGGCCCTCGCGCCAGCTCCCGGCGTCCCAGAGCGCCCGGCCACCGCTGGAGGCGACGAGGTTCCCGTCGCCCTGGAGGGTGAGCCGGTCCGCGCCGTAGGAGCCGGAGAAGAACAGCGGACGCCCACCGCGGTAGGTCACCACGTTGCCGTCGCGCTGGAGGATGAGGTGGTAGCGCCCCGACGCCGACGTGATCTGCTGCCCGCGGGTGAGGGACTGTCCCGGGAACAGCGACGTGCGGTCCCAGCCGGTGAACCATGCCGGCGCGCCGTTCGCGCGGTAGAGGACGACGTTGCCGTCGTTCTGGACGCTCAGGCGGGCTCCGGGGTTGCCGTAGGTGCCGGCGTCCCAGAGCGCTCGGCCGTCGCGGGCGTAGACCACCGCGTTGCCGTCGGCCTGGAGGACGAAGGTCGCACCGGGGTTGCCGTAGGTGCCCGAGCTCCACAGCGGCCGATCGTTCGGGGCGTAGGCGACGAGGTTGCCGTCGGCCTGGAACGCGAAGCCGTGGGTGCGATCGTCGGAGAGGAGCCAGGCGCCGGGGGTGAGAACCTGTCCGGCGCTCATCGACGAGCCGGTGGCGACCACGGGTCCGGCTGGCGGGGCGGGGTCGGGGGCGCCCGTGCGGGTGGGCACGTCGACGACGGGGTCGCCGCACGCCGTCACGAGGGCGGAGAGGGCGTCGCGCTCGGCGGTGTCCACGCTGAGGTGCCAGCGGTACTTGACGCTGGTCCAGTCCGCTGCGTAGCCGCACCTCGCCCCGGTGGCGGACGGGAGCCAGGACGCGGGGTCGCGGTCGGACTTCTCGCGGTTCGAGGAGCCGGTGACCGCTGCCAGGGTCGGCGCGAAGTCGAGCTCGTTGCCGTAGGTGCGCTTCTGGTCCGCGGACCACCCCGAGGCCCCGGAGCGCCACGCCTCAGCGAGCGCGACGACGTGGTCGACCTCGATCCGAGACGCGTCGTTCGTGGTGACGTCGTCGTAGGAGGAGGTCCACGATCCCGACACGGAGCAGCCGGGCCCCACGGTGGCGGGGACCGTGGACTCGGCGATCAACACCTCGCCGCGGGTGTCGCAGCCGTCGCCGTCGGCGTCGATGCCGTACCGGAAGGAACCACGGTCGTAGGTGTTGGCACTGGTCTCCGGGCCGGCAGGCACGTCCGCGAGGAGCTGCGAGAGGCGCACCTCCGCGGCGGAGGCCGACGGGGCGAGCCCGACGAACGACGCGGCGACGACCGCCGCGGACAGGGCGCTGGACAGCAGGCGCAGCGGTGGTACGGGCACGGGGTCTCCTCGGGCGGCGCGATGACGGGTCCGAAAAGTACCGATTGATCCACGCAGTGTCAGGTGTTCGGCCGATCGTGTCGGGTCCGTGACGTGGGCGGGCAGCGCGTCGCTGTGGCAGCGTGGCGACGTGCTGCCAGAGCTGATCGTGGACGACCTCGCCGCGAGCGTCGCCTTCTACCGGCTGCTGGGCTTCCGGGTCCTCTACGAGCGACCCGCCGAGCGCTTTGCCTACCTGACGGTGGGCGGCGGGGCCGACCTGATGCTCGAGCAGCCCCTGGAGAAGGACCGGCTGCACCCGCGGGCCGAGCTCGCGCACCCTTACGGGCGGGGGATGAACCTCAGCATCGACGTGCAGGACGTCAGGGCGGTCCACGATGCCCTGGTCGATGCCGGGCACGTGCCGTACGTCCCGCTGGAGGAGCGCTGGTACGGGCGCACCGACGACGAGGTGGGCGTCCGCCAGCTCGCCGTCGCCGACCCCGACGGCTACCTCCTGCGCCCCACCCAGCACCTCGGTGCGCGGCCTGTTCGCTGGGGAGCATGATCAGGGGGTGTCACCCAGCCCTGAACAGCTGCTGACCGATGCATCCCGCGAGCAGCCGCGCCCGGCGGTGGACGCGACGTTCACCGCCTACGACGACCACCCGCTCGACGAACCGGACGAGTGGGGCGACCTGGCTTCGTGGCGCGCGGCGGCTGGGTCGTCCTGACCCCACTCACGGGATCGCCTCGCCCACCACGATCCTGGGCCATCAGCAGGTAGGTCCGGCGTGTGGGCGCCGAGCGGGGAGTCGGTACGATCGACGCGCCGAGGCGAGCCACACCGACTCCCCGCTCGACGGGCGAACCTGCTCAGGCGCAGAGCGGCGGCGGCGGGGCGTCGGGAGCGGCCAGCTGGAAGACCTCCTCGTGGCCGGTGTCGTCCGTGAACGTCGCGAGGTCACCGTCGAGCCGCAGGCGTCCCTCCTGGACGGGGTTGTCCCAGCCGTCCGGCGGGTTGCTGCTGCCGTCGTCCAGCGACCCTCCGACCCGGGCGTAGCCCGACCCGTCGAGGCGCAGGTGCTCGATGCCGCAGTGGGTGGGGAGCAGGTACGGCTGCGTGCCGTCGGCGCTGCGCCGAGGGTTCTCCCCCCGGGGGAACGCGGTGAGGGACCCGTCGGGCGCGGCCAGCAGGTCCAGGCTGTAGGTGGGCCCGTCGCACGACGCCCCGTTCGGCTGGTGGAGCGACGGCGTGGCGGTGGTGCTCGCCCGGAACGGCTCGGCCCCGGCGAGACCCGCGACCTCGACGTCGACGCGGACGGGTTCGTCGCCGAGGTCGGCCTCCGCGGTGACGGTCGCGGCCTGCCCGTGGGCGCTGCTCACGCCCCGCTCCTGGCTGACGCCGAGGTCGGGCAGGACGAGCCTCACCACGACCCCCGTGAGACCCAGGGGCCCCGTCCCCTCGGGGAGGACGGGGCCGAGGTCGAGGCTCACCCGCTCGGTGGTGTCGAAGCCGGTGCAGGCGCCGGCAGGGACGGCGGTGGGCGCCGCCGGCGTCGTCGCCCCGCTCCCGCACCCGGCGAGCGCCGCGACCACCCCCGCGCAGAGCACCGCCGCTGATGCCGTGGTCGTCGCCCGAGCCATGACGTGCCTCCCGCGTCCCGGCGACCGGCGTCACCCCTCCCCACCCTGACACCGCGAGCGCCAGGAAGGTTGCTCACGCGTGGAGGTCGGAGACCCGCCGCTCGACGGCGCGCGGTACGCGGCGACGGGCCACCAGTGCTGCGGGCACGGAGCGCAGCGCGCGCAGCAGCCCGCTGCGCCCGGCGTCACCGTCGCGCCAGGAGGCCCACGCCCGGCGCGCCACCACGTGCCAGGGCCGGCGCATCACCGCGGTCAGCACGCTCGAGCGGGCGATGGCCGCGCGGCGCACCCCGGGGCTGGAGCGCGCCGGGGAGGGATGGTGGTGGACGACGAGACCCGGCACGTACGCCAGGCCCCACCCGGCCGTCAGGAGGTCCAGGGTGAGCCGCTCCTCCTCACCGGGGAAGACCACCACGTCGTCGAAGCCGCCGGCGCGCGTGAAGGCCTCGGCGCGCACGATCACCCCGCACGCAGCGAACCCGACGATCGCCGGCCCCGGCATGTCCGGGTCGGTCCCCAGCGGCGCCCGCGCCAGCTCGGCGCACAGCGGTTCGAGGCGCTCGCCGGTGCCGAGGAGGATCCGCGCGTGCAGCAGCGCCGCGCGGGGGTGGGCGTCCATGAGCGCCACCGCGCGGGCCAGCGCCCCGGGCGCCCACCACGAGTCGTCGTCGGCGAAGGCCACGTAGCGGGTGGTCGCGCGGGCGACGCCGATCGTGCGCGCCGCGGCCCCGCGGTTGCGCGGCAGGGCGAGCAGCTCGACGTCCGGGTGGGCCTCGCGCACGGCCTGAGCGCTGCCGTCGGTCGAGGCGTTGTCGAGCAGGATGACCGGCGCCTCGTGGCGGCTCAGGGAGGCGAGCAGCTCGCTGCGCCGGTTCTGGCTGGCGACGACGACGGTGACCGCCTCGGCGAGGGTGTCGGCGCTCGTCGGCAGAACGTTCACGCGACGTACCGCCGGGCCGTCGACGCGGCCTGCGGGGCCTCGAGGACGCGGAACCTCGCCTCGACGGCGGGCGCCAGGACGCGGCGCTCGCGCAGCACCCACGGGAGGCCGCGCAGCGCCGCGAGCACCCCGAGCGCCCACGCGGCGTCCCGCTTCGCGGAGCGGGTCAGCACCACCGCCCGGCGCGCCACCGCGGGCCAGGGGCGGCGCAGCAGCAGGAACCACAGGGCGTTGCGCACCCCGTCGCGGCGCCGTCGCACCGACTCGCGGGCCGTGGAGGCCTGGTGGTGGACGGTCAGCGCGGAGACGAAGCACAGCTCCCACCCGGCGCTGGCGAGGTCTGCGGCGAGCAGCTCCTCCTCCCCGCCGAGCCACAGCCGGTGGTCGAAGCCCCCGACGGCCGTGAAGGCGCTCGCGCGCACCACCGACGCACCGGCGAGGAAGCTGCCGAGCGCGGGACCGGGGAGCCCCCGGCGCGCGCCGACCACGGGGGAGTCGCGCAGCTCAGCGACGATCGGGTCCTCGGTGCCGGCAGGCTCCACGACGATGCGTGCGGTGAGCACCGCGACGTCCTCGTGCGCGTCGAGCACCGCGACCGCCCGCTCCAGCGAGCCGGGCTCCCACCAGGTGTCGTCGTCGCAGAACGCGGCGTAGGGCGTGGTGGCGCGCTCCACGCCCACGTTGCGGCCCGTGGCCCCAGCGTTGAAGGGCAGCGCCACGAGGTCCAGGCGCTGCTCGGCGACCGCCGCGGCGAACCGCTCCCGGAGCGCGGGCACCGTCCCGTCGAGGGAGCCGTTGTCCACCACGATCACCCGGGGGGTCTCCGGCAGGTCGAGGAGGCGGCCGACCGCGACGAGCGCCTCCTCGCGGCGCTCGTAGGTGATGAGGACCACGCTCACGCGGTCATGGACGCGGCGCCGCCCCGGGCCCGCGCCCGCGCTCGGGGTGTCGTCCACGTCGGCGTGCTCGGGGCGCGGGCTCATCGCCGCGGATGATGCCGCCTGGGGGTGGTCCGCGCCCGTCGGGGAGCCGTCCTCCCGCCGAGAGACCGAAACTTCGGGCTACAGGTCGGAGATCGACCGTCCGATGCCACCGGCATGACCGATGCCACCACCGCAGCGGCGTCGGCGGACGAGCTCGACCGCGTGCTCGCCGCCGGCTCCCTCCGCAGCGTCTTCCAGCCCATCGTCGACCTCGAGTCCGGCGCCGTCGTGGCCTTCGAGGCCCTGGTGCGCGGGCCGGAGGGTCCGCTGGCGCGGCCCGACCAGCTCTTCGCGACCGCCAGGGCTCACGACCGGCTCGCCGCGCTCGACACCGCGTGCCGCCTCTCCGCGTTCACCGCAGCGTCCCGCCACTCCCTGTTCGACCCCGTCCTGCTCTTCGTCAACGTGGAGCCCGAGGTCCTCGACACCGCCCCGCTGGACGACCTCCTGGAGGTGATGGCCCGCGCCGCCGGCGACCTGCGCGTGGTCCTCGAGATCACCGAGCGGGCGCTCGCGACCCGCCCTGCGGACCTGCTCGCCACCGTCGAGCGCGTGCGCTCCCTCGGGTGGGGCGTCGCCCTGGACGACGTCGGCGCCGAACCGCTCTCGCTGGCGTTCATGCCGCTGCTGCGCCCCGACGTCGTCAAGCTCGACCTGGCGCTGACCCAGCAGCGGCCGGGGGCCGCCGCAGCGGAGATCATGAACGCCGTCGGCGCCTACGCGGAGCGCTCCGGCGCCGTCGTCCTGGCCGAGGGCATCGAGACGCAGGAGCACGTCGTCATGGCCAAGGCCCTGGGCGCCACGCTCGGCCAGGGGTGGCACTTCGGCCGCCCCTCCGAGGTGCCGGACCTCAGCCGCCCCGTCATGGCGCTCGAGGTGCCCTCCCCGCCCACCCCGATCGTGCCGTCCCCGTTCAGCGCGCTCCCGCCGGGAACGGTGCTGCGCCGCTCGCCCAAGCAGCTGCTCATCGAGGTCTCCAGGCAGCTCGAGCGCGAGGCGCTGCGCATCGGGGAGACGGCGGTCATCACCTCGACGTTCCAGCACGCCCGGTACTTCACCCCGTCCACCACCGCCCGCTACCGCGACCTCGCCGAGCGGGTCGGCTTCGTGTGCGCCCTCGGCGAGGGCATGCCCAAGGAGCCGGTGCCCGGCGTCCCGGCCGTCCGCGGCGTGGACGTCGCCTTCGAGGACCCGATCCTGGGGGAGTGGGACGTCGCCGTGGTCGGCCCCCACTTCGCCGGTGCGCTGCTGGCGCGAGACCTCGGGGACATCGGCATCGAGGGCGAGCGGATGTTCGAGTACGCCCTGACCTACGACCGCGACGTGGTCGTCGCCTCGGCGCGCTCCCTCATGTCGCGCGTCGTCGCGCCGCCCGCGCCGGTGGTCGCCGCCGAGTCGCTCCTCGCCGCGGCCCGGCCGCACGACCGCGCCGTCGCGGCCGGCTCCGCAGACGGCGTCGAGGGGGCACCACGCGCACCGCTGACGGTCCCCCGGCAGCTGGCCGCGCCCGTCGACGCCGCGGTGATGGCTGCCCTGGCGCCGCAGATCCTCGCCCTGCAGACCTCCGGACCCCTCGCCCGCGCCCTCGAGGCGTCCACGTCGGGCATCACCATCTGCGACGCCCGCCTACCTGACGGTCCGCTCGTCTACGTCAACCGGGCCTTCGAGGACCTCGCCGGGTTCTCCCGCGAGCACCTCGTCGGGCGCAACTGCCGCTTCCTCCAGGGACGCGACAGCGATCCCGCAGCGGTGGCGCGCCTGCGCCAGGCCTCGGCCACGGGTACGCACGCCCGCGAGATCCTCCTCAACTACCGCGGCCCCTCGCGCACGCCCTGGTGGAACGAGGTCGTCATCTCTCCGGTGCACGACGCCCACGGCGCGCTCGTGCAGTTCGTGGGTGTCCAGACCGACGTGACCGCCCGCGTCGAGGCCGAGCAGGCGCTCGCGCTCGAGCGCGACCGCAGCGCCAGCTACCGCGGCCGCATCGAGACCCTCGCCCGCACCGACGCCCTCACCGGGCTGCTCAACCGGCGCTCCCTCACGGAGGCCTTCGAGATCGCCTTGTGGGACGCCCGCGCCGCTGGCGACTCCCTGGTGGTGGCCCTGTGCGACGTCGACGGCTTCAGGGCTCTGAACGAGGAGCACGGCAACGCGAGCGGCGACGCCGTGCTCGCCGAGGTCGCGGTGCGGCTGCGCCGACGGGTGCGCCGCACCGACCTGCTCGCCCGCCTGGCCGGCGACCAGTTCCTCGTGGTGCTCACCGGGCTGCACGGCAGCAACGCCGAGCAGCTCGCCGACAGCTTCGCCGGCGCGGTCCGGACAGCGATGGTCAAGCCCGTGGAGACCGCGCTGGGCCCGTTGGCCGTGAGCGTGAGCGTCGGCGTGTGCGGTCACCCGGGCGACGGGGACGACGCGTCGACGCTGATCCACGCGGCCGAGGCAGCGATGGTGCGCTCGCGGCGCGAGACGGTGTCCCTCCAGGGATAGCCGGGAGCCGCTACCCGGCCGCCAGGAGCGCGGACGCGGCCGTCAGCACGTCGTCCACTGTGGTGCGCGCCAGGGTGGGGTCGAGCGCCTCGGCGTGCGGGTCTCCGGCGCCAGCGCCGGGCTCGCGTGGCGTGGCCGGAGGCCACAGCACCGTGTGCCGCTCGGCATCGATCGTCGGGCCCCACCGCGAGGGCGGCGTCGGGCCGAAGAGCAGCACCGAGGGCGTCCGGGCGGCCGTCGCGAGGTGGGCCACGCCGGTGTCGCCGCAGACCAGCAGCGCCGCCCGGGCCACGAGCTCGGCGAGCCCCGGGAGGTCGACGCGTCCGCACCAGTCCTCGCCGGCGCGGCGGCTGACCGCGGCGCACAGCCGGCCCGCCGCAGGCGTGCCGGTGACGAGCACGCGACGGCCGCGAGACTCCAGGTGCTCGGCGACCGCGGACCACCGCTCCACGGGCCAGCGCCGCGACGCCGACGCGGCGCCGGGGTGCACCCCGACCGTCCCCGCCCGCTCGCCGCCCAGCGCCGCGAGCGCCGGCAGGACGAGGTCGCCGGGGGTGCACGGCGCCGCGGCGCCGCTCACCAGGCGGCACCAGCGGTCCACCTCGTGCTCGCCGGCGTCGTGGACGGCGCCGGCGGGGTGGACCGCGCTCGCGAACGCGATGACGCGCCCCGGGCACAGCGCTGCGAGCGCCGCAGCGCTCTGCGGACCGTTCCCGTGGAGGTTCACCCCGACGTCGATCCCGCTCCGCAGGCGCTCGCGCAGGCCGACGGGTGCCTCGTCGACCGCCCGGACGAGGGCGTCGGGTGCGAGCAAGGCCAACCCGCTGACCGCGAGCACGTCGTCGACGACCCCGTGCTCGCGCAGGAGGCTTCCGACGGCTCGCGGGCAGGCCAGGACGAGGTGGGCGCCGGGGAAGGCCCGGCGGATCCCGCGCAGGGCCGGCACGCCGGTCAGCGCGTCGCCGAGGCCCAGCGCCCGGAGCACCAGGACCGTGCGCGCACCCCCCGGTCCCGGCGCCGTACCGCCCGCGTCCGGCCGGCTCAGGGCCAGGACGGCTCGGTCGAGACGGTGACCACGATCTCGCGGACCTCGGTGCCCGCCGGCTGGCGCAGCGCGTGCACCACCGAGCGCGCCACCTGGCGCGGGTCCATGAGCGCGGCGTCGGGACCGGGCTTGTACTGCTCGGTGCGCCCGTCGAAGAACGCCGTGCGCATGCCCGCGGGCACGAGCATCGTCACGCCGACCTGGCCGGAGAGCTCCAGCTGCAGGGCCCGGGTGAAACCCACGACGCCGAACTTCGACGCGCAGTACGCCGTCGCGTCCGAGGCAGCGCGCAGCCCGAGCGACGAGGCGACGGTCACGACGGTGCCCCGGGCCTCGAGCAGGTGCGGCAGGCAGGCGCGCACCGCGGCCGCGGTCCCGATGAGGTTGACGCCGACGACCTTCTCCCACGCCGCGGCGCCCACGTCCTCCAGGCGTCCGACCGCGTCGGTGCCGGCCGCGGTCAGCAGCGCGGTCGGCGGGCCGACCTGCTCCACGAGGGAGGCCACGGCGGCCTCCACGGCGGCGGCGTCGGAGACGTCGGCGATCGCGTGGGGGCCGCCGGCGGGCGGGGCGTCACGGTCGATGACCGCGGCGGTGCCGCCCAGGGCGTTCACCACCTCGACGACGGCGGCGCCCAGACCGGAGGAGCCGCCGGTGACGTAGACGGTGCCGAGCGGGCGCTCCGGCTCGAGGCCGAGGGCGGCCATGGCCTCGTGCTCGGGGTTCTCGGGGGTGGACGGGCTGGTCATGCGGTGGCCTCCGTGAGCGCGTGGTGGTCGGGCGGGGTCTGTGGGTCGAGCGGGGGGGCAGCGCCCCGGGCGAGCGTGGACGTGGTGGAGCGGCCCTCCAGGTGCGGCAGGAGGACGACCTCTCCGCCCCAGCCGCGCACCAAGGGGGCCTCGGGCAGGTCGGCGACGACGTAGTCGCCGCCCTTGACCCACACGTCGGGGCGCAGCCCGTCGAGCGCGCAGCGGGGGTCGTCCTCCTCGAAGAGCGCCACCGCGTCGACGCTGCCGAGCGCGAGGAGGACCGCCGCCCGGTCGACCGCCGGGTTCACCGGGCGCCCCGACCCCTTGAGCCGGGCCACGGAGGCGTCGGAGTTCAGCAGCACCACGAGGGCGTCCCCCAGGCGCGCGGCCCCGGCGAGCATGGCGACGTGCCCGGCGTGGAGCACGTCGAAGCAGCCGCCGGTCGCGACCACGGTGCCTCCGCTGGCGCGCACCCGGTCCGCCAGGGCGCGCGCGCCGGTGGCGTCGGTGGCCGCGGTCGGGGCGTCGGGCACCGGGCGCAGCTGCGAGGCCGCACCGGCGCGAGCGCGCTCGCGCCACCCGCTGGCACCTCCGGCGTCGACCCACGCGGAGGCCGCGGCCACGGCCACCGCGACCGCGCTCGCCGGGTCGGCGCCGCGGGCCAGGGCGATGGCGGCGCTCGCGGCGAAGCGGTCCCCGGCACCGGCGGGGTCCCCGGAGGCGACCGGCGGCGCCGGCACGTACAGGGGCGCCCCGCCGGAGCCGGTCTCGCCGGCGCGGGCGAGGAAGGCACCGCGAGGGCCGGCGGTCACGGCGACCGCGCCCGCCCGCCAGCGCGAGCGCAGCGCGCCGCAGGACCTGGCCGGGTCGGCAGCTCCGCCGCCGACCACGCGGGCGGCCTCGGAGGCGTTCGGGGTGACCAGGGCGCAGCCGGGCACCGGTTCGCCGCCGCGCGGGTGGGGGTCCCACACCATCGGTGCCCGCGCCGCGGAGCGCTCCAGGGCCGCGCGGACGGTGCGGTGGCCGGTGGTGCCCGCACCGTAGTCGCTGACCAGCACCACGTCGGCGCCCGCCAGCACGGCGGCGAGGTCGTCGGCGCCGACGGCGCTCGGCGCGCCGGTGCCCCCGTCGTCCAGGCGCACGAGGGACTGCCCGGCCACCCGCACCCGGGTCTTCGTGCGGGTGGCGCCCTCGTGACCGAGGGCGTGGACGCCGACGCCGCCGGCCTCCATCGCCGCCCGCAGCCGGGCCCCGGCGTCGTCGTCGGCCAGCGGGCAGACCAGGGTCACGCTCACCCCGGCCCGGGCGCAGAGCAGCGCCGTGAGGCCGGCGCCCCCGGGGCTCTCGTGGGTGTCCCCGACGTCGACGACGGGCACGGGCGCGTCGGGCGCGACCCGCTCGGCGCTGCCGAGGACGTCGCGGTCGAGCACCACGTCGCCGATGACGACGAGCCGGACAGGGCGGACCGGGTCGTGACCGGGGTCCGCGGCGGGCTCCGGGGGCGCGGGGGCCCGTGCCGGCTCCGGTGCGGCCGGTGGTGCCGGTCCGTCCGCGACGGCGCCGCCGGGCACCCCGTCGTCGAGCGCGCGGACGCGGGCGTCGACGGCCGCGCACAGCGCGTGGACCGCCACGAGGTGGCCCTCCTGCACCGCCGACGTGGTGGGCGCCTCCAGGCAGAGCGCGTCGTCGCTCGCCTCGCTCAGGGGGTTCGGCCCGGGCCCCGTCAGCGACCAGACCCTCAGCCCGCCCTCGCGGGCGCGGTGGGCGGCAGCCAGGACGTTCTCGCTGCGCCCGCTCGCGGAGAGCAGGACCAGCACGTCACCGGGGCGCCCGTGGGCGCTCACGCCGCGGGCGAAGACCTCGTGGGCGCCGTAGTCGTTGGCGACCGCGGTGATCGAGGAGGTGTCGGCGTGCAGCGCGATCGCCGACAGCGCGCGGCGCTCACCGACGAAGCGGCCCACGAGCTCCGCCGTGAGGTGCTGGGCCTCCGCGGCGCTGCCACCGTTCCCGGCGGCGAGCAGCCGGCCACCGGCGGCGAGCACGCTCCCGAGGTGGGCGCCCCACGCGTCGAGGCGCTCACCGGCGCCGACGAGCTGGTCGACGACGGTGCGCAGCTCTCCGGCGTGACCGCTGAGCCATGCGGACGCAGGTCCGTCCGGCGCCCCGTCGCGGGGGCTCATCGTCGGGCCCTGGCCGACGAGGCGGCGAGGCGGGGCGACGCGGTGACGGGCGACGGGCCTGGGGCGGCGCCCTGCCCGGCGAGCACGTCGGCGTAGGCCTCCTCCGTCGCGGCGGCCACGCGGTCCCACCCGAAGCGCTC
>JBBSRD010000010.1:0-20093 GCA_038243415.1 Actinomycetales bacterium
CGTCGACGCCGTCGACGCGCAGCGAGCGGAGCCACCCGAGGTGGTTCAGGCCCACGTAGTCGAAGCCGACGGTCCCCGGAGCCGCACCGACGGCGGCCGCTGCGCGGCGCACGAGCCCGATCGGGGTGTCGCAGATGCCGACGACGCGCTCGCCGAGCACCGCGCGCATCGCCTCGGTGACCATGCCGGCGGGGTTGGGGAAGGTGATGACCCAGGCGTCGGGCGCGAGGGCGCGCACCCGGGACGCCAGGTGGCGCGCGTGCGGCAGCGTGCGCAGGGCGTAGGCGAGGCCGCCGGGGCCGACCGTCTCCTGCCCGAGCACCCCCAGGTCGAGGGCGATGCGCTCGTCGAGGACGCGACCGGCCGTGCCGCCGATCCGCATCGCCGAGAAGATGACGTCGGCGCCGCTGACCGCGGCGTCCAGGTCGGTGCCCACCGTCACCCGCGGCGGGTCCGACGCCGTTCGTGCGAGCTGCTCGCAGCAGGCCGCGATGACGGCGAGCCGCTGCGGTGAGACGTCGACGATGTGCACCTCGTCGACCCGCACCGGGGCGGCCGCGGCGGCGACCGCCGCGAAGACCTGCGGGACGCGGAAGCCTCCACCCCCGACGATCGTCAGCTTCACGACACCACCACCTCCGTGCTCGCCGCGGCCCAGACGCCCCGATGGTAGCGAGGACGGTCGTCCTTGCGCGGCCGTGCGCCTGCGCCTACCGTGGCGATGCCGTGGGCGACGACGTCCGCGGGACACCGGTGTCAGGGGGGTCCTCGTGAGAGGTCCGGACGGCCCGGCGTCGCGCTGGGACCCGCTGGCGGAGACCCGTGAGCCCGGCCAGCCGGAGCTGGACGTGTTCCTCTTCGGTCAGCTGTTCTTCGACATCGTCTTCACCGGGCTGGACGGCGACCCCGCACCGGGCACCGAGGTGTGGACCACCGGCATGGGGTCCCTGCCCGGCGGCATCGCGAACCTCGCCGTCGCGACGAGCCGCCTGGGTCTGCGCACCGGGCTGGCCGCAGGGTTCGGCGACGACGTCTACGGGCGGTACTGCTGGAAGGTGCTGTGCCAGCAGGAGGGCATCGACCTGGCGCGCTCACGCCGGTTCCCGGGGTGGCACACCGCGGTCACCGTGTCGATGGCCCACGCCGGGGACCGCAGCATGGTCACGCACGGCCATCCGCTGCCGGTCGCCGTCGACGAGCTCGTCGGGAGCCCCCCGCCGTGCCGGGCGGTCATCACCGAGCTCACGTCGTCGCTGGCTCCGGGCACGGGCGTGGGGGCGACGGCGGGCGCGGCCGCGGAGGGCGGGTCGTGGTGGCTGGAGGCCCGGGAGAGGGGCGCCATGGTGTTCGCCGACGTCGGGTGGGACCCGACGGGAGCCTGGGACGTGAGCGTCCTCGAGCGGCTGGCCAGCTGCGACGCCTTCATGCCGAACCAGGTCGAAGCGATGGCCTACACCCGCGCCCGGAGCCCCGCCAGCGCTCTGCACGCCCTCGCCGACCGGGTGCCGATCGCGGTGGTGACCTGCGGCCACCACGGGGCCGTCGCCGTCGACGCGACGACGGGCGAGGAGGCGTCGGTGGCGGCGCTGCCCGTCACCGCGGTCGACCCCACGGGCGCCGGCGACGTCTTCGGGGCCGCCTTCGCCCTCGGCACGCTGGCGCGCTGGCCGCTCGACGAGCGCCTGGCGTTCTCCGCGCTGTGCGCCTCCCTCGCGGTCCAGCAGTTCGGTGGGTCCCTGGCCGCCCCCGGCTGGGGCGACATCGCCGACTGGTGGCGCACCACCGCCGCACGTGCCCGGAGCGGTGACGCCGCCGTCGTCGATCTCGCCCGCCGCTACGCCTTCCTCGCCGACCGCCTGCCTCCGAGCCCCACCGGCGCCGTGCGCCGCGCCGAGGCGACGTTCGCCCTCGACGCCGACCTGTGACCATGGCGTCCCCCTCACCGCTGACGAAGGAGCACCCGTGATGACGCGTGGAGCACTCCACCGATCCCCCCGCCCCGGACGGCTCCTCGCAGGCCTCGCCGTGGCGCTCGCCCTGGTGGCCACGGGCTGTGCCCCGGGTTCCGGGTCGGGCGGCGCCAGGGCCACCCGCGACGCGTCCACGCCGGTGGAGACCGACGTCGCCGCGATGGGCGACGCCACCCTCACCGTGTGGGACCAGGAGGTGCGGGGCGGGCAGGACGAGCAGATGAAGCAGCTCAACGCCGCCTTCGAGAAGGCCTACCCGAACGTGAGGATCAAGCGGGTCTCGCAGTCCTTCGACGACCTCAACACCACGCTGCGCCTGGCCCTGACCGGGAACGACGCGCCCGACGTGGTCCAGGCCAACAACGCCCGGGCCACCATGGGCCAGTTCGTCGAGGCCGGCCAGCTCATCGACCTCGACCCGTACGCCGAGGCCTACGGCTGGCGCGACCGCTACTCGAAGAGCGTGCTCGCCCTCTCCTCCTACAGCGACGACGCCAAGACCTTCGGCGACGGCTCGCTCTACGGCCTGCCGCAGGTGGGTGAGGTCATCGGCGTGTACTACAGCAAGAAGAAGCTGGCCGACCTCGGGCTGCAGGTGCCCACGACCTGGAAGGAGCTCACCGACGACCTCGGGGCGGCGAAGCGGGCCGGTGAGACGCCGATGCTGCTCGGCAACATCGAGGGCTGGCCCGCCGCTCACGTCCTCGGCCCGATCCAGGGCCAGCACGTCGACCCCGCCACCATCCGCGAGCTCGCGCTCGGCAACCCCGGTGCCAGCTGGACGACGCCGAAGAACGTCGCGGCTGCGCAGGAGCTGGCCTCCTGGCAGCAGCAGGGCTGGTTCAACGAGGGCGTCAACGGCACCGACTACGACACCGCCTGGCAGATGCTCACCCAGGGGCAAGGCACCTTCCTCATGGCCGGCTCGTGGCTCGCCCCCGACATCGCCGACGCGATGGGCGACGACGCGGGCTTCTTCGTCCCGCCGCCGGCGGAGGAGGGCGGCCCGGTGACGACCACCGGCGGCACCGGCGTCCCCTTCGGGATCACCAGCGCTGCGGAGCAGCCCGACCTCGCGGCCGCCTACGTCGACTTCCTCACCGACGACGACGCGATGAAGGTGCTGGCCGACACCGGCAACCTCCCCGTCGTCGACACCGCGAGGTACGCCCCGGAGAGCGGGCTGCTCAGCGACGTCTACCGCGCGTTCGCGCAGGTGAACGAGAGCGGTGAGCTGCTGCCCTACCTCGACTACGCCACGCCGTCGATGGGCGACACGCTCGGCCAGTCGCTGCAGGGCCTGCTCGCCGGGGAGCTGTCGCCGACCGAGACCGCCCAGGCGCTCCAGGACGACTACGCGAAGCAGGCCGACGCCGCCGGCTCCGGGGGCTGAGCGGTGGCCGCGGCGGCGCAGGCGAGCGCACCGGTGGCCGTCGAGCGCGAGCGCAGCAGCCGTCGTCGGCGCGCACCGCTGCGCCGCCGCGCCCTGCCGTACGCGCTGATCGCCCCGGCGCTGGCCGTCTACGGGGTCTTCCTTCTCTACCCGCTCGGCCGCGCCGTCCAGATCTCCTTCTACGACTGGGACGGGCTGACGCTCGGCACGTTCACTGGCCTGTCCAACTACGTCGACGTCGTCGCCGACCCCGCGCTGCGGGCGGCGTTCGGCCACGCCCTGGTGCTCATCGTCTTCTTCAGCGCGGTGCCCACGCTCATCGGGCTCGTGCTCGCAGCGGTGCTCGTGCGCGGCCGCGTGCGCGGGCTCCCGGTGTTCCGCACCGTCGTGTTCCTGCCGCAGGTGATCGCCATGGTCGTCGTCGCGGTGGCGTGGCGACGCATCTACGCGCCCGACGGCACCCTCAACACCGTCCTCGAGGGCGTCGGCCTCGGGGCGCTGACGCGCACGTGGCTCGGTGACTACGCGACGGCGCTGCCCGCCGTGGGCGTGATCGGCACCTGGGTGTCCACCGGCCTGGTGACGGTGCTGCTCATGGCCGGCATGGCCCGCGTGCCCGACCAGCTCTACGAGGCGGCCAGCCTCGACGGCGCCGGTGGCGTGCGGGCCTTCTTCGCGATCACGCTGCCGGCGGTGCGCGGGGAGATCACGGTGGCGCTGACGCTGACGATCATCGCGGCGCTGAAGACGTTCGACCTCGTCTACGTGACGACCGGCGGCGGGCCGGGCACGTCGACGACGGTCCCCAGCTACGAGGTGTACCGGCGTGCTTTCGAGCTGGGGCAGGTGGGCTCGGCGGCGGCCGTCGGCATCGTCCTGACGCTGCTCATCTTCGTCATCAACCTCGGGGTCAACCGGATCGGCGAGCGGGGCGAGCGATGAGCGCCACCGCTGAGCGCGCTGCGAACTACGTGGTCCTCGCGGTGCTGTCGCTGTTCGCGCTCGGACCCATCGTCATCATCCTGGCTGAGGCCTTCGGCCCGCAGGGCCTGTCGGGGACCGGTGCCTTCCACCCGGAGAACTTCGCCACGGCCTGGACGCAGGGGCGCTTCGGCGACTACATGGCGACCTCGGTGGTCGTCGCCCTCATCGTGGTCTCGCTCGCGACGGTGCTGTCGGTGCTCAGCGGTTACGCCTTCGGCACCATGACCTTCCGGGGGTCCACCGCGTTGTTCTACCTCTTCCTCGCCGGCATCATGGTGCCCACGGAGGCGTTCATCGTGCCGCTGTTCTTCGACCTTCGAACGGTGGGTCTGACGAACACGGTGTGGGGCATCGCGATGCCCCAGGTGGCCCAGTCCGTGGCTTTCGGCACGTACTGGATGCGCACGTACTTCCGCAGCGCCGACCGCTCGATCATCGAGGCCGCCCAGCTCGACGGAGCGGGCACGCTGCGCCTGCTGTGGTCGGTGCTCGTGCCCGTGGCGCGCCCCGCGATCGTCACGCTGGTGCTGCTGACCTTCATGTGGACGTGGAACGAGTTCCTCATCCCGCTGGTGATGAGCCCGAACGGGCAGCTGCGCACCGCACCGCTCGGGCTGGCGTTCTTCCAGGGGCAGTACACGCAGGGCACGACGCTGCTCGCGGCCGCCGCCGTGCTCGTCGCGCTGCCCGTCGTGGTCGTCTACCTGTTCCTCCAGCGTCACTTCATCCGCGGGATGCTCGACGGCGCCGTGCGCGAGTGAGACGGGCGCCGGCACCCGGCGCTCGGGGTCCGCACCGCGGCGTCACGGTCGGCGCCGCCGCTCACCGCACCGGTCGCCCGCCGAGACGCCGGGTGAGCTCGGCGGCGGAGCGGGCCACGAGCGCCGCGAGGTGCGCGCCGTCCGGCTCGTCGGGCGCCCCGACGGGGTGGGTCACGGCGACCGCGGCGACGGGCGTCCCCGCGTGGTCGGCCGCGGCGACGGCCACCGAGGCGAAGCCCGGGGTGACGTGACCGTCCTCGCTCGCCCACCCGCAGCGGCGCACGCCGGCGAGGACGGCGCGCAGGTCCGCCAGCGACGTCGGGCCGGCGTCGTGGCGCTGCACCAGCGCCGAGGCGTCGGGGTAGAGCGCCCGCACGTGCGCTGCGGGCAGGCGGGCGAGGATCGCCCGACCGCTCGCGGTGAGCTCGGCGGGAAGCCGCACCCCCACGTCGGTGATGAGCCGCGGCCGGCCCGGGGCGCGCTCCTCCACGAGGTAGACCACCTCGCGACCGCGCAGCACCGCGAGGTGCGCGGTGTGCCCCGCGGCGTCGACGAGGCGTCCCAGGACCGGGGCGGCCAGGCGCGTCAGGGGCTCCTGGCGCAGGTACGCCGTCCCCAGCTCGTAGGCGTTGACGCCGAGGCCGTAGCGCCGCTCCTCGGGGAGGTGGACGACGAACCCGGCCTCGATGAGCTCGGCCAGCAGGTGGTAGGTCGTGGAGCGGGGCAGCCCCAGGTCCCTGGCCAGCGCCGCGGCGGGGACGGGGCTCGGGGCGCGGGCCAGCGCCGTCAGCAGCGCGAGGGTCTGCCGGGCCGCCGGGACGCCGCCGCTCGCCGGGGCTGGAGGCGCCGGACCGGGAGGTTCCGGGGCGGACGGCACCGGCTCAGAGGCGACCATCGCCGGAACCTAGCGCCTCGTCTGGGATCCCAGACACCAGTCGTCGGGAGGTCGTTGCCACGGGGCCCCACCTGGTGTGGGGTGGCTCACATGACAGCAGCGGAGCTCGTCGAGGTCGGTACCGGACCCTTGGACCCGCGCGACGTCGTGCGCGTCGCCCGCCACGGAGCCGGGGTGCGCCTCACCGACGGGGCGCTGGCCGAGATGACCCGCAGCCGCGACGTCATCGACGCCCTCGCGGCGGACACCGCCCCCCACTACGGCGTCTCGACGGGCTTCGGCGCGCTCGCCACCCGTCACATCCCCGTGGAGATGCGCACCGCCCTGCAGCGGGGCCTGGTCCGCAGCCACGCCGCGGGTAACGGCCCCGAGGTGGAGCGCGAGGTGGTGCGGGCGCTGATGCTGCTGCGGCTGTCCACCCTGGCCACCGGACGCACCGGGGCCCGCCCGTCGACGGCGGAGGCCTACGCCGGGCTGATCTCCGCCGGGCTGACCCCCGTGGTCCACGAGTACGGCTCCCTCGGTTGCTCCGGCGACCTCGCCCCCCTGGCGCACGCCGCGCTGGCGCTCATGGGGGAGGGGGAGGTGCGCGACGCCTCCGGGGCTCTCCTGCCGGCCGCGGAGGCGCTGGCAGCCCACGGGCTCGAGCCCGTGGTGCTCGCCGAGAAGGAGGGCCTGGCCCTCATCAACGGCACCGACGGCATGCTGGGGATGCTCCTGCTCGCGCTCGCCGACCTCCGCGTGCTCCTGGCCACCGCCGACGTGGCCGCGGCGATGAGCGTGGAGTCCCTGCTGGGCACCGACGCGGTGTTCGCCGCCGACCTCCAGGCGCTGCGCCCCCAGATCGGCCAGGGCGTCTCGGCGGCGAACGTCCGTGCCGTGCTCGCGGGCAGCGGCGTCATCGCCAGCCACCAGGGGCCGGAGTGCACCCGCGTGCAGGACGCCTACTCGCTGCGCTGCTCCCCGCAGGTGCACGGCGCCGCGCGCGACACCGTCGAGCACGCCTCCGCCGTCGCCGGGCGCGAGCTCGCCTCCGCCGTGGACAACCCCGTCGTCACCCTCGACGGCCGGGTGGAGTCCAACGGCAACTTCCACGGCGCCCCGGTGGCCTACGTCCTGGACTTCCTCGCCATCGTCGCCGCCGACGTCGCCAGCATGAGCGAGCGCCGCACCGACCGCTTCCTCGACGCGAACCGCAACCACGGGCTGCCGCCGTTCCTCGCCCACGACCCGGGCGTCGACTCCGGCCTCATGATCGCCCAGTACACCGCCGCCGGGATCGTCTCGGAGATGAAGCGCCTCGCGGTGCCGGCCAGCGTCGACTCCATCCCGTCCTCGGCCATGCAGGAGGACCACGTCTCGATGGGGTGGGCGGGTGCGCGCAAGCTGCGCCGCGCCGTCGACGGGCTCACGCGGGTGGTCGCCATCGAGGTGCTCACCGCCGCCCGCGGCCTGGACCTGCGCGCCCCGCTGGCGCCCTCGCCGGCCACCGGGGCCGTCCGCGACGCGCTGCGCGCCGCCGGGGTGGAGGGCCCCGGCCCCGACCGCCACCTCGCCCCGGAGATCGAGGCTGCCGTCCAGGCCGTGCGCAGCGGCGCCGTGCTCGCCGCCGCCCAGAGCGCGCTGCCCGACCACCGGCTGACCTGACGCCCCGCTCCCACCTGCCCTGCTCCCACCTGCCCCGCTCTCACCCGCACCGCCGCCCGACCCACCGCAGACCCCCGAACGAGGAGCACCCCATGGACGGAGCACGACCGGTCCGCGCCGCCCGCGGCACCACCCTCACCGCGCGCAGCTGGCAGACCGAGGCGCCGATGCGGATGCTCATGAACAACCTCGACCCGGAGATCGCCGAGCGCCCCGACGACCTCGTCGTCTACGGCGGCACCGGGCGCGCCGCCCGGGACTGGCGCAGCTTCGACGCGATGGTGCGCACCCTGACGACGCTGCGCGAGGACGAGACGATGCTCGTGCAGTCCGGGCGCCCCGTCGGCGTGATGCAGACCCACGAGTGGGCCCCCCGGGTGCTCATCGCCAACTCCAACCTCGTCGGCGACTGGGCCACGTGGCCGGAGTTCCGCCGCCTGGAGCAGATGGGCCTGACGATGTACGGCCAGATGACGGCCGGCTCGTGGATCTACATCGGCACCCAGGGCATCCTCCAGGGCACCTATGAGACGTTCGCCGCCGTCGCCGCCAAGCGCTTCGGCGGGACCCTCGCGGGCACGCTGACGCTGACCGGCGGGTGCGGGGGCATGGGCGGCGCCCAGCCGCTCGCGGTCACCCTCAACGGCGGGGTGTGCCTCATCGTCGACGTCGACGAGGCGCGCCTGCGACGCCGCGTGGAGCACCGCTACCTCGACGAGGTGGCGAACGACATCGACGACGCCGTGGCGCGGTGCCTGGCCGCGAAGCAGGGCCGCCGGGCCCTGTCGGTGGGCCTGGTGGGCAACGCCGCCACCGTCTTCCCCGAGCTGCTGCGCCGCGGCGTGGAGATCGACATCGTGACCGACCAGACGTCGGCCCACGACCCGCTGTCCTACCTGCCCGAGGGCATCGAGCCCGACGACTGGGACGACTACGCGACCAAGAAGCCCGAGGAGTTCACCGACCGCGCCCAGGAGGCGATGGCCCGCCAGGTCGAGGCCATGGTCGGGTTCCAGGACGCCGGGGCGGAGGTCTTCGACTACGGGAACTCCATCCGCGACGAGGCCCGCCAGGGGGGATGCGGTCGCGCCTTCGAGATCATCGGGTTCGTCCCCGCGTACATCCGGCCCCTCTTCTGCGAGGGCAAGGGCCCGTTCCGGTGGGTGGCCCTGTCGGGGGACCCGAAGGACATCGCCGCCACCGACGCGGCCGTGCTCGACCTCTTCCCCGACGACGACCACCTCCACCGGTGGATCCGCGCCGCGCAGGACAAGGTCTCCTTCCAGGGGCTGCCGTCACGCATCTGCTGGCTCGGCTACGGCGAGCGCGACCGCGCCGGCCTGCGCTTCAACGAGATGGTGGCCAACGGCGAGGTCAGCGCCCCCATCGTCATCGGGCGCGACCACCTCGACGCCGGCTCCGTGGCCTCGCCCTACCGCGAGACCGAGGCCATGGCCGACGGCTCCGACGCCATCGCCGACTGGCCGCTGCTCAACGCGCTGGTCTCGACGAGCTCCGGTGCCAGCTGGGTCTCGATCCACCACGGCGGCGGCGTGGGGATGGGCCGCTCGATCCACGCCGGCCAGGTGTGCGTCGCCGACGGCACCGACCTGGCGGCGCGCAAGCTCGCCCGGGTCCTCACCAACGACCCGGGGATGGGCGTGATCCGCCACGTCGACGCCGGGTACGACCGCGCCGACCAGGTCGCTGCCGAGCGCGGCGTCCGGGTCCCCATGAGGGAGGAGCCCCGCTCCTGACCGGTCGCTCTCGGTGAGGGGTTCGCCTGGACGTGGACCCCCACCTCCGGGCGCCACCCGCACCCGCCTCACCATGGGGCACCATCAGCACCCACCCCCCAGCCCAGGAGTAGCGATGACGCACCCCACCCTGATCCGCCGGAGCACCGGTACCGCAGCAGCCGCCCTCGCCCTGGGGCTCGCGCTCACCGGCTGCGGAGGCTCGTCCGACGAGTCCGGGGGCGAGGCGGGCAAGAGCAGCAGCGGCGCCAGCGAGAGCGCGCCCACCGAGGCGCTCCCGAGCGTCGAGGTCGACGAGGCGCTCGCGGCGATGGTCCCCGAGAAGGTGAAGGCGGACGGCAAGATCACCGTCGGCAGCGACACCACGTACGCCCCCGCGGAGTTCATCGAGGCTGACGGCACGACGGTCGTCGGGTACGACGTCGACCTGTTCACCCTCGTCGCGCAGAAGCTGGGCCTGGAGGCGGAGTTCGTCACCTCCCCCTTCGACTCCATCATCGCGGGCGTCGGCTCAGGGAAGTACGAGGCGGGCGTCTCGGCGTTCACCATCAACCCCGAGCGCCAGAAGGTGGCGTCGATGATCAGCTACTACGACGCCGGCACCCAGTGGACCACCAAGAAGGGGAACCCCGAGAAGGTCGACCCCGACAACGCCTGCGGCAAGAGCATCGGGGTGCAGAAGGCCAGCACCCAGGTCGAGGACATCACCGCCAAGTCCGAGAAGTGCGAGGCCGACGGCAAGCCGGCCATCACGATCGAGCAGTACGCCGGGCAGGACAAGGTCACGGCGGCCGTCGTCTCGGGCAAGAACGATGCCAACCTCGCGGACTCACCCGTCGCGGGCTACGCCGCCAAGCAGACCAACGGTCAGCTCGAGGAGCTCGGGGAGATCTACGACTCCGCCCCCTACGGCTACGTCGTCCCGAAGGACCAGACCGAGCTCGCCCAGGCCCTCTCGGGCGCCGTCCAGTCGCTCATCGACGACGGCAGCTACGAGAAAGCGCTGACGAAGTGGGGCGTCGAGGGCGGCGGCATCACCGAGTCGGCGGTCGACCCGCAGGTCGGCTGACGTGGCGATCCAGTCACCCCCCGACCGGCGCGGGCCCGAGGCCGCGCCGGACCGTGGGGCTCCGGTCACGGCGGTCCCGGTGCGTCACCCGTGGCGGTGGGTCGCCGTCGCGGTGATCCTCGTCCTGGGGGCGATGTTCGCGAACATGCTCGTCACGAACCCCGTCTTCCAGTGGGGCTTCATGGTCGAGAACATGTTCTCCCCACCGGTGCTCCGCGGCGCGCGGACCACGCTCCTCATGACGGTGCTGGCGATGTCCATCGGCATCCTGCTGGGCATCGTCCTGGCCGTCATGCGGCTGTCCCAGAACCCCGTCGTCTCGGGGGCGGCGTGGGTCTACGTGTGGTTCTTCCGGGCGATCCCCCGCATCATCCTGCTGCTCTTCTTCGCCAACCTCGGCGCGCTGTACGGGACGTACGCGATCGGCATCCCGTTCGACCAGCAGATCATGGGCGCGATGGGGTTGAGCGGGGACATGCGCTTCCTCACCCTCGACGGCAACCAGATCTTCCGGGGCTTCATCGCCGGGCTGCTCGGCCTCGCGCTCTCGGAGGGCGCCTACATGTCCGAGGTGGTCCGCGGCGGCATCCAGGCGGTGGACCCCGGGCAGGCCGAGGCGGCGAGCGCGCTGGGCATGGGCCGCAGCCGCACCATGCGGCGCATCGTGCTCCCCCAGGCGATGCGGGTCATCATCCCGCCCACCGGCAACGAGCTGATCGCGATGCTCAAGGACACCTCGCTGCTCATCGCGGTGCCGGTGACCACGGAGCTGAGCTTCCAGCTGCAGGCGGTCGGGGCCCGCACCTTCCAGGTCATCCCCATGGCCGTGGCCTCGATCCTCTGGTACCTGGCGCTGGCCAGCGTGCTCATGGTCGGCCAGCACTTCCTCGAGCAGCGGTTCAACCGCGGCGTCGGGACCCGCGAGACCCGCGCGCAGCGCGGAGCGCGCCGCGCGGCGGAGACAGGAGCGGTCCGGTGAGCACGGTGGCGAGCAGCACGTCCCCCCCTCCCGAGGACCACCCGCGGGGCACCCGCCCCGAACCGATGGTGCGCGCCGAGGCCGTGTGCAAGGCCTTCGGCCACGTCAAGGTCCTCAAGGGGATCGACCTCGAGGTCCAGCCGGGCGAGGTGATGTGCATCCTCGGGCCGTCGGGCTCCGGAAAGTCGACGTTCCTGCGCTGCATCAACCACCTGGAGCAGATCAACGCCGGCCGGCTCTGGGTCGACGGGGCGCTCGTCGGGTACCGGGAGAAGGGCGGGCGCCTCCATGAGCTCCCCGACCGCGACGTCGCGGCCCAGCGCCGCGACATCGGCATGGTCTTCCAACGCTTCAACCTCTTCCCGCACATGACGGTGCTGGAGAACGTCATCGAGGCCCCCGTCGGGGTGAAGAGGACGGCGAGGGCCGCGGCGCGCTCCAGGGGCTCCGAGCTGCTCGAGCGGGTCGGCCTCGGCGACAAGCTGCACGCCTACCCGAGCCAGCTCTCCGGCGGCCAGCAGCAGCGGGTCGCCATCGCCCGGGCGCTGGCGATGGAGCCGAAGCTCATGCTCTTCGACGAGCCGACCTCCGCGCTCGACCCGGAGCTGGTGGGGGAGGTCCTCGACGTCATGCGTGGCCTCGCCCGGACCGGGATGACGATGGTGGTGGTCACCCACGAGATCGGCTTCGCGCGCGAGGTCGGCGACACGCTCGTCTTCATGGACGACGGCGTCGTGATCGAGGCTGGCGACCCGCAGGACGTGATCTCGAACCCGCAGCACGAGCGCACGAAGGCCTTCCTGTCCAAGGTGCTGTGAGCCCGCCGCCCCCGCGCTGACGCGGCGGTGCCCCACCGGGTCGGGACCTCGGTCCCTGGCGGTGCGCCGCGTCGTGGGCCATGATCGTCGCGACCTCGAAGGAGGTGGTCCTCGTGACCACGACGCAGGACGAGCCCGGTGCCCCGGTGCCCGGGACCCCCGGTGGCGCGGGCGACGTGGTGGTCGCCTACGACGGGTCTGCGGGCGCGACGTCCGCCGTGACGTGGGCGGCGACGGAGGCGCGCTCGCGGGGCGCCCGCCTGAGGGTGCTCTTCGCCGCCGACGTGATCGGCGACGTGTTCGCCACCCCCGACGTCTTCGCCCGCGACGCGCGGTCCGCAGCCGTCGAGCTCGCCCAGGAGGGCGCGGCGCACGTCAGGGAGGTGGTGGGCGAGGACCTCGAGGTCCTCGCCGAGGGCCACCTGACCGGCGCCGCCGCGGCTCTCGTCGACGCCTCGGAGAGCGCCGCCCTGCTCGTGGTCGGCCATCGCGGCCGCACCGCGGTCGTGGGGGCGCTGCTCGGCTCGGTGGCCTTCTCGGTGACGGCGCGGGCGCGGTGCCCGGTCGTCGTGGTGCGCGGCGACGAGCAGCGACGCCCCGGGCCCGGCCGTCCCGTGGTCGTCGGGGCCGACGGCTCCGCCGGCGCGATGGCCGCCGTCGACCTCGCCGCCGCTGAGGCCGTGCGCGCGGGGGCCGCCCTCGTGGTGGTGGCGGCGTGGCGGCCGCCGGACGCCATGGCGGGCGGCGCGGCTCTCGGCGCCACCCACGTCGCGGCCATGACCGCACGGGCGAGGACGCTGGGCGAGCACGCCGGCGAGGCGGCGCGCTCCCGAGCCCGCACCGCCGCTCCGGACCTCGACGTGGACGTGCGCGTGGTCCACGAGCGGCCCGCGCGGGCGCTGGTGGCCGCGTCGGTCGACGCCGGGCTCGTCGTGGTCGGTGCCCGTGGGCGCGGGAGCATCGGCGGGCTGTTCCTCGGCTCGGTGAGCCACGCGACCATCCACGGGGCGTCGTGCCCGGTGCTGGTCGTCCGCGACGCCACCGCCGGCTGAGCCTCGACAGGGGCCGGCCTCCTGGACAGGTCGCGGTACCTGCCTCAGCCCCGGGCAGCCACCACGGCGTCGAGCAGCTCCCTCGTCGCCGGGTGGCTCGCCCCGTCGAGACCGGCGACGCCCAGGACCTCCGAGAGGCGCCCGTGGCCGAGGACCACCACGTCGAGGCCGCTGGTGGGCTCGTCCGCGAGCAGGACCTGCGGACCGCCGGCCAGCGCCCTGGCCAGGGCCACACGCTGGCATCGACCCCCGGAGAGGGTGGCCGGCCGGCGGGCGGCGAGCCCGGCCTCCTTCAGCTGGGTGGTGACCACGTCGACCCTGGCGACCCGCACGTCGTCCTCGGCGGTCGAGGGTCTCGGCGACGCCCCCTGCCCCGTCGTGGTCGCGCGCCGGCCCGCACCGTCACGCGGGGACGGCGAGGGCCAGCAGAGCGGCCGGTCGGGGTCAGTCGCTCACGGCGTCGCTGTCGACCTCGACAGCCCGCGGCCTCGTCGGTGCGCAGAACGATCCTGTCGAGGGGTGACGGTCAGCGCGTCATCCCAGGGCAGTGTCCGCACGTACGGTGATGGAGGTACGCAAGACTGTGACGGCGTCCGTCGTCCGGCCCTCCGGCGCCCCGCAGCGAGGGCGACGTCACCGCTGGTGAGGGTCATGATCGACGCGTGCGCCCGCCCCTCACCGCCCTCGTCGTCGGCTGCGCACTCGCTCTCCCGCTCACGCTGCAGGCGGCGCCGGCCGACGCGGTGAGCACCGCTGGCCGGCTGGACCTCGCGCCGCTGCAGGCGCTGGTGGACGAGGCCGAGAGCGACGACGTCAGGCTGTCCATCGGCGTGCGGTCCGTGGACGGCGCCGCGCTGACCGGCGGTCCGGTCGTCGTCGGCTCGACGGAGACCTACAGCTCCGCGAGCCTGATCAAGCTGGCGCTCGTGACCACGGTGCTGCGGCAGGTCGACCGCGGGGAGCTGTCGCTCGACCAGGTCGAGACGGTCACCAGCAGCGATCACGTCTCCGGCACCGGTGAGCTCGCCCGGTACCCGACCCCCTACGACGCGACGGTCGCCGAGCTGGCGGAGCTCGCCATCAGGGTGAGCGACAACACCGCCAGCAACGTCCTGGCCGAGCTCGTCGGGCTGGGCGCCGTCGACGCGCTGGTGGAAGACCTCGACCTCGGGCCGATGCACATGGGCCGGCTCTTCTTCTCCTCCGGGCCGAGGAGCGAGAGCAACACGCTGGACACCGCCAGCACGGTCGAGCTGATGCGGGCCGTCTACGAGGACGACGTGCTCAGCCCGGCCTCGCGCGACCTGCTGCTGGGCTGGATGCCCGACCAGCAGAGCGACACGAAGCTCGCCCCGGCCCTGCCGGGCGTGCCGCTGGCGAGCAAGAGCGGTGACACCTCCTCGGTCAGCCACGCCGGCGCCTACCTGCTGGAGCCGGGCCGGGAGACGGTGCTCGTCGTCCTCAGCGAGACCGAGGACGGGCGCTTGCCGACCGACGCGGCCAACCCCTACCTCGCGGAGGCGGCCCGGCTGGTGCACCGCCAGGTCGCCGCGGCGCCCCTCGCCCCGGGCGCCGCTCCGCCGGCGACCGGTGACGGGGCGACGGACGGCGATCAGGACGCCGTCCTCGTCCCCCCCGAGCCTGGCGGGGACGAGGACGGGAGGGGCGGCGGCGGCGTCCCGGGGCTCGCCGTCGTGCTCGGCGTCGTCGTCCCGGTGCTGGCAGTGGTCGCGCTGCGGACCAGGGTCCTGCTGCGCCGGCGCCGGGCCCCCCGCTGAGGGCCCGGCGCTGCCTCTCGGTGGGTCCCGGGTCAGTCGGTACCGTCCACGATGCTGGCGTGCTCGGGGCTGGCAGCGACCAGCACGTCGACGTTGATGCTCGACTTGATCTCCTTGGGGGACCAGTAGGCCACCTCGCCTGCGTTCGCTCCCCGCTGGAGCAGGAAGGTGTACGTCCCCTGGACCCGGTAGCTCACGGCCTCGGGGGTGTAGTAGATCTCGCGGGACGCGGTGGGGTTGCCGACCTCGCTCGCGCGCGCCGACCAGTACGCGACCTCCCCGTTGCTCGGGCGACGACCTGCGTCGATCCCGTACTCGTACCAGTCGCCCACGAGCTGCCTCTTGCCGCCGGCGTGGAGCGCCGAGCTGACGAGCTCGGGGGAAGCGATGATGTTCTGGTAGACCCACTCGAGGTAGAACTCTTGGGCGTTCGTTCCCTGGAGCCAGTACCTCGCTCCGGGATTCTTCGCCGCGTCGACGGTGCGTCCCGGGTAGTACTCGTAGGAGATCTCGATGGATCTCTTGTGGTGCTCGTCGGAGTCGGTGATCGCCCAGAGCACGTCGGCGGGCTTGGCGCCTGCATCGACCTGGTTCACCCAGTGCTGGCTGCCGGCGTCGGCGTCACGGCCCAGGAGATCGCCGTACCAGGCGTCGATGAGGGTGCCGGTGCTGACCGCCGAGGCAGCAGGGGCGACAGCAGGCGGTGTCGGTGCCGCGGGGACAGCGGGCGCCGCGCCGGTGGCGCTGGCCGGGACCGCCAGCGCTACGGCGGTGGTGGCGGCCAGCAGGAGTCCGGTGATGGTGCGGGTGCAGGTGTTCATGATCTTCCTCCGGGGTGGTGTCGCGTGGTTCGTCCGCTCGGGTGGTGCTCGGGCCGGTGGGGGGCCGGGCCACGGGTGGTGGCCAGCGCCCCTGCTGTTCTCCCGCCGTCGACCTCGACAGCCCGCGGAGCTCGTCTGCGCGTCCGACGATCGTGTCGAGGGACGACGGTCAGCGCGTCATCCCAGAGCGGTCACCACACCTACGGCTCCGGCGGTACGGGAGGCCGCAGAGGACATCCGACTCCGGAGGGTGACAACGGCCCGCCGCTTCGTGATGCTTCACGCCGTGAGCACAGCGTCGCGCGTGTGGGTCTGTGCCGTCGACGACGAGGGCGCGACGGGGCCCCTGGTCGGTACCGGCGCCCTCGTCGCCCCGCAGACGATCGTGGTGAGGGCCCCGCTGAGCACCGCCCTGGCACGCGGTGGTGCGTCCCCGCGGCTCCGCGTCGGGATCGCCTCCACGGCCGGGGACCTGGTGGAGGTGCTCGACCCCGCTGACGTGCTGGTGGTCCGGTCCGAGGAGGGCCCGCTGGTAGGTCTCACCCTCGCGGCGCCGGTCCGGTCACGAGCCGACCGGGTGCCGGGCCTGGAGGAGGCGGAGGACGAGCAGGACGCCGCGCGAGCGGTGCGCGCGCACCTGGCGGGGCGCACCGACCCCGACGTCTCCGCGCTGTTCGCGGGAGACGCTGAGCAGGCGACCGACGCGCTGTCGAGCCACGACGCCGAGCGAGGGCAGGAGACGTCCCGTGCGGAGAAGAATCCCCTGTGCTTGCTCCTCGGCCACGGCAGGTGGTGCGACCACCCCCGCAAGAGATGAGCCGACGGACCAGCACCCGCCGACGCCTGAGCGTCGTGTGCTGACGAGCGGCGCCCGCCACCGGGCCGGTGAGGTGCTGCTGATCATCGTCGTGGTGACGATCGACCTCTTCGTCTCAGGCAGCGACCGGGTGACCCGGAGCGGCGACGTCTTGCCGTGGACAGCGGTGCCGCTCCTGGTGGTGCTGGTCCATGCCACGCTGCTCCTGCGCTGGCGCCGCCCCGGGCTGGTCCTGCTGGTTCAGTGCTGCCTCGGGCTCATCGGCATCCTCCTGCCGGACGCCCAGCTCTTCATGGGCATCCTCGTGGCCCTGCACGCCGTCGCACGCACCTCACCGCGTGGTCGATCGGTCGTGGCGCTGTGCGCGTGCCCCGTTGTCCTCGCCCTGTACAGCGTGAACTCGACGCGAGCCGCAGCGCCGGCGGACCGGCCCCTCGACCTCGTGATCTCCCTCGTCCTGTGGATGGCGATGGCGCTGGCCGTGTGGGGGTTCGGGCGCGTCGCGCTGATCACCCAGCCGCGTGCTGAGCGCGAGCAGGAGGCCCGTGCCCTGGAGGTCCTGCGCGAGGAGCGGCTGAGCCTCGCCCGTGAGCTGCACGACATCATCAGCGCCGGGGTCAGCGCGATGCTCCTCCAGGCCACCGGGGCCCGCGGGTTCACCGACGGCGCCGATCCCCGGGTGGCCAGGGCCCTGGAGGTCATCGAGGGCGGCGGCGCCCAGACCATGGACGAGCTCCACCAGCTGCTGGGCCTGCTGCGCGCCACCAGCGACAGCCCCGCCGGGGCGTGGGACGCACCGAGGCCCCGCCTCGCCGAGATGCCGTACCTCGTGGCGAGAGCCCGTGAGGCAGGGCTGGACAGCCATCTGCTCGTCCACGGCGACCCGGTGCCGGTGGACCCGGGCGTGGACCTCGCCGGGTACCGGATGGTGCAGGAGGCGCTGACCAACGCCGCCAAGCACGCCGGCGCGGGCGCGTCGGTGACCGTCGAGCTGACGTGGGGCGAGCACCTGGAGGTCAGCGTCCGGGACACCGGGGGTGACGGCGGGCCGCGCCCCGGGGTCGCGCCGCAGCTGTCCTCCGGGCACGGGCTCGAGGGGCTGGCCGAGCGCGTCGGTCTGGCCGGCGGGCACCTCGAGTCGGCGCAGACCCCGCACGGCTACCTGGTGCGCGCCGAGCCGCCCGTCCGCGGAGGCGGCCCAGCAGTGAGCGGCCCTGCCCTGAGCGGCCCTGCCCTGACCGGTCCTGCCCTGAGCGACCCTGCCCTCAGCGGCCCAGACCCCCGCGGCGCCGTGGACGAGCCGAGCGCCGCGTGAGCCCCGTGCCTGAGGTGACCGTCGTGGTCGCCGAGGACCAGCCGCTCGTGCGCGCGGGACTGATGATGCTGCTCCAGGCCGGCGGCGTGCACGTCCTGGCCGAGGCCGGCGACGGCGCCCAGGCCGTCGAGCTGGCCCGCTCCCACCGGCCCGACGTCGTCGTCATGGACGTCCGGATGCCCGAGATGGACGGCGTCACCGCCACCCGCCTGCTGACCGCCGACGCCGAGGGGCCGCCGGGCTCGGGGCCCCTCACGAAGGTGCTGATGGTGACGACCTTCGACGAGGACAACGCCGTGCACGCCGCGCTGCGCGCCGGTGCCAGCGGATACCTCCTCACGGGGGCGGCGCCGCGCGACCTCCTCCCCGCCGTGCGCGCCGTCGCTGCCGGCGAAGCCTGGCTGGACCCCGGGGTGGCCGGCGCCGTCATCGCCGCCCTCGCGGCGCTGCCCGATCCCGGCGCTCCCGCCCCGCAGCTGCTCGACCGCCTGACGCCTCGGGAGACCGAGGTCCTGGCCCTCGTCGCCCACGGCCTGTCCAACGCCGAGATCAGGGACCACCTGGTGCTCAGCGAGGCCACGGTGGAGACGCACGTCTCGCGCATCCTCATGAAGACCGGGTCGCGCGACCGCGCCCAGGCCGTCGTCCTCGCCTACCGGAGCGGGCTGGTGGGCCGCGGGGGGTGAGGGCGGGCGCCGCCACCGCCGACGGCTGCAGCGCCGATCAGCGAGGGCCGACCACCTGCACCCCGGCCCGCCACACGTGGGTCACCAGCGGCACGCCGGGCCGGTAGGCCAGGTGCACCGGCGAGGGGGCGTCGAGCACCGTGACGTCGGCCCGCGCGCCCACCCCGAGGTGCCCGACGTCGGTGCGCCGCAGCGCCCTGGCCCCTCCGGCTGTGGCAGCCCACACCGCCTCGTCGGGGGTCATGCCCATCTCGCGCACCGCGATCGCGACGCAGAAGGCGAGGCTCGTGGTGAAGCTCGACCCGGGGTTGCAGTCCGCGGCCAGCGCCACGGTCACCCCGGCGTCGAGGAGGCGCCGCGCGTCCGGGTACGGCGCCCGCGTGGAGAACTCCGCGCCCGGCAGCAAGGTCGCCACGACGTCGCTGCCGGCGAGGGCCTGCACGTCGGCGTCGGTGACGTGGGTGACGTGGTCGGCGGAGGCCGCGCCCACCTCCACGGCGATCTGCACCCCCGGCCCGTGACCCAGCTGGTTCGCGTGGAGGCGGGGCATCAACCCCTCGGCCATGCCGGCGCGCAGGATCTCCCGCGTCTGGTCGCCGTCGAAGGCACCCCGGTCGCAGAAGACGTCCACCCACCGTGCCAGCGGCGCGCACGCCCGGAGCATCTCGCCGCACACGAGGTCGACGTAGTCGTCGGCGCGCCCGGCATGGTCCGGGGGCACCACGTGGGCCCCGAGGTACGTCACGTCCTCCACGTGCTCGGCGGCGACCTGCAGGCTGCGGACCTCGTCCTCGACGGTCAGCCCGTACCCCGACTTGCACTCCATCGTGGTGGTCCCCTGGCGCAGCGCCTCGGCGACGAGCGACCCGGCGCGCGCGCTCAGCTCCTCGCCCGTGGCCGCCCGCGTGGCGGCCACGGTCGTGGCGATGCCGCCGGCGGAGTACGCCTGCCCGGACATGCGGGCCGCGAACTCCGCCGTGCGGTCCCCCGCGAAGACGAGGTGGCCGTGGCTGTCGACGAAGCCCGGCATCACCGCCCGCCCCCCGACGTCCACCCGCTCGCTCGCGGCGCCCTGGGGGGTCTGCGCGCGCGGCCCCGCCCACACGACCACGCCGCCGTCGAGCACCAGCGCCGCGTCGTGCACCAGCCCGAGAGGGCCGGTGCCCAGCGTCGGGTCGTTGGTGACGAGGACGCCGATGCCGTCGACGAGCACGCCGGTCACGAGCGCACCGCCGCGATGGACGAGGCCAGCGCCCCAGGGACGTCGTCGATCAGCGCGTGCCGCCCGCCCGAGACCACGTGGCGCCCGCCGACCACCACCTCGCGCACGTCGGCGGCGCTCGCGGCGAAC